>JAYSQH010000348.1:0-5537 GCA_043721655.1 Phycicoccus sp.
TCGGCCGAAGCCGCTCGCGCGATGATCAACGCGATCGCCAACCCGACGATGCCCGAGGTGGGCGAGCGCTTCATGGGCACCGTGGTCAAGACCACGACCTTCGGCGCCTTCATCTCACTGCTCCCGGGCAAGGACGGTCTGCTGCACATCTCCGAGGTGCGCAAGCTCGTCGGCGGCAAGCGGATCGACTCGGTGGACGACGTCCTGAAGATCGGCCAGAAGATCCAGGTCGAGCTCAAGGAGATCGACCCCCGCGGCAAGCTCTCCCTCGGTGCGGTCATGGCCGAGGACGCCGCCCCGGCTGGCGACGAGGCCACGGCTGACGCGGTTTCGACGGAGCCTTCAGACGCCTGAGCCTGGTTGAACGACAGCTTGGTTGAACGACAGCTTGGTTCAACGACAGCTTGGTTCAACGACACCGGAGCCCGGTGCACCCGAGGGTGCGCCGGGCTCTGTCGTTGGCGTCAGATCCAGCGCCGGACACGGAGCTGGTATTCGCGGTACGCCTCGCCGAACCGCTCGGCGAGGTAGAGCTCCTCGCGGTCGATGACCTTGCGGCGCATCACCCAGAGGATGCCGGGTAGCACCAGCAGCGGCCACCAGCTGTGCACGAGCAGGGTTCCCCCGAGATAGGCGATGGCGTCGGAGAGGTAGATCGGGTTGCGACTGATCCGAAACGGCCCCGTGGTGACCATCGCGGAGACGTGGTCCCACGGGATGACGGTCGTGTGTGCCCGCGCGAAAGTGGAGACGGTCCAGACCGACAAACCGATGCCGGTGAGCACCAACGCCAGCCCGGCCACCGTCAGCGCGACGCCGCCCGTGATCGTCCACGGCCGCCACCAGTGCAGCGCCCACATCACCGTGAACGGCACGAAGTAGACGACCGGCGGAATCAGCCGGACCTGGGCGCCGGTGGGTGACGGCAACATCGACGGCTCCTGTGATCGGTAACGGGCTCATTAGGCTATGCGGATGAGCGATGCGAGCAAGGTCTCATCCATCAAAGTCTCTGTCATCGGCGCTGCCGGCCGCATGGGCTCTGAGGTATGCCGCGCTGTCGAGGCGGCACCGGACGCGACGCTCGTGGGATGCTACGACCAGGGCGATGACCTCGGGGATCTCGGTGGCGCCGACGTCGTCGTCGAGTTCTCGGTGCCGGACGCGACGGCCGCCAATGTTGCCAGCTGCATCGAACGCGGGACGCACGTCGTGGTCGGGACGACCGGCTGGACCGGGGACAAGCTCGAGGCCGTGCGCTCGCAGCTGGCGGGCAAGCCGGGGGTGGGGGTGCTGATTGCGCCGAACTTCGCCATCGGCGCGATCCTGATGATGTCCTTCGCCCAGCAGGCTGCGCGGTTCTACGAGTCCGTCGAGATCGTCGAGCTGCACCATCCTGACAAGGTGGACGCGCCGTCGGGTACCGCTGCCCGAACCGCCTCGCTGGTCGCCCGGGCTCGCCGTGATGCTCAGCTCGGAGATGTCCCCGACGCGACCGCCTCCGATCCCGGCGGTGCGCGCGGCGCGCGGGTGGACGGCATACCGGTGCATGCGCTGCGGTTGCGTGGCCTGGTCGCCCATCAGGAGGTCTTGTTCGGTGCGGCCGGTGAGCTCCTGACGATCCGCCACGACTCGTTCGACCGGGTCAGCTTCATGCCAGGCGTCCTCGAGGGAGTGCGCCGTGTGGCCGACCACCCGGGGCTGACCGTCGGGCTGGAGAGCTACCTCGGCCTGGCCTGATCAGCCCCAGCCGAAGGCTCGCAGCGCCCCGGCAGTCGCTGCCGCCAGGATCACGACGACCAGGAAGGGCGCTCGCAGCAGCAGCGCGGTCACGGCGACGGCAACACCGGCCGCGCGCGCGTCCACGGTCAGGACGCCTCCCTGGCCGGTGAACGTCTGGACCGCAACCAGTGCCGACAGCAGCGCAACGGGCAGCATCGCGGTGACCCGGGATACGACCGGATGGTCGAGCGTGTCGTGCGGCACCACGTAGCCGAGGAGCTTGAGCGCGAACGCGAGCCCGCTGGCCAGCAGGACGGTGGTCCAGAGCGTCATGATGTCGAGCCGACAACGCGAAGGAATGTGGGCGTGGGAGCGCTCATTTTCCTTCACCTTCTCGCGTCGGGGGCTCAGGGCGTGGCGGCAGCAGGCCGACCACGAGTGCAGCAAGCGCCGCGACCAGGACGGGTATGCCGGCCGGCGCGTGCGGGGCCATGATCAGTGCAATCACTGCCGCGGCGGCCGCAACAGCCCTTGCATCCCGTGACCGGAGGCGTGGCCAGAGCAGGCCGACGAACGCCGCGGGAGCAGCGGCGTCGAGGCCGAACTGGCGGGGGTCGCCCAGGGCGTTGCCGAGCAGGGCACCGACGATGGTCATCAGGTTCCAGAGCGCAAACACCGTCAGCCCGGTGACCCAGAAGCCGAGCCGCTGGGCAGACCGCTCCGGCTGGGCGACGCCGACGGCGGTCGACTCGTCGATGGTCAGGTGGGCGGCGGCCACCTTGTGCAGGCCGCTCACTCCGAGCAGTCGCGACATCTGAAGGCCGTACAGCATGTTGCGGGCGCCGAGCAGGGTCGAGGTGGCAACCGCGGCAGCACCCGAGCCGCCGGAGGCCACGATGCCCACGAGGGCGAACTGCGAGCCCCCCGTGAAGAGCAGCCCCGACAGGACGATCGTCTGCCACAGGTCGAGACCGGCGGCCACCGACAGGGCGCCGAAGCTGATGGCATACGTTCCGGTCGCGATGCCCACCGACAGGGACTGGCGCAGCACCTGGTTGCGGCGCTGGCCATCGAGAGGCGGATCGAGAGGCGGATCGAGAGGGGTCGCCTGCATCGGACCGGGGGGATCAATCCTGGGAGCGGCTGGCGGTGGAGAGGCTGGCCGTCAGCCTTACTTCGCGAACGACCGTCCCCTCGACGTCGATAACCCGGTCCCGGAAGGCGCTGTCCGGCGAGAGGCCGGCTGCGTACAGGAAAGCCCGGGTGGTTTCGTCGGCCGCCAGGATCCATGTGCTGGCCGTGTCAAAACCCCTGCCCCGCAACGTGTCCACGGCGGCGTTGAGCAGGCGCGAGCCGTGGCCGTTGCGCCGGGCGTCAGGGTGCACACCCAGGGCGAGCACCTCGCCGCTGGCCTCGGTGGCATCGATGTCCCCGCTCGGACCGACGGCCGCGAAGCCGACCACCTGCTCCCCGGCGCAGCCCACCAGCAGCACGTGGCGAGGGCTCGGGGGAGTGCTCAGCGAGTCGCGCCAGACTCGTGCGAACGTGGGCCCGTCGAACTGGTCCAGGACGTCCTGGGGCAGGACGTGGGCGTAGGCGTCGCGCCATACGGCCGCCTGCACCAAACCGACCGCGGGCGCATCGCTCGCGCGGGCGATCCGGGCGCTTGCGTCAGCGATCGCGCCGGTCGCGGGTGTGTGCGCATGGTCGTGCGCGACGGAGTGCGGGTAGCTGTGGTCGTGGGGCACGCGGCTATCTTGCCATCGCTATGTATTCATTGCGGCGATATGTCACACGTCGCCATACTGGCTTGATGTATGCCGACGACGTCATCAACCCGGACGAGCCACTAAACGCCGCAGAGTCCGGCGACATGGACGAAGCGGTGGTGGCATCGGCCACGGCCCCCGCTCAGCGTCTAGCGGGTGGCTCGTCCTTTGCGTCGTTGCTAGCCGCCGATCTTCGCATCGAGCCGCGGGACGAGATGCCAGAGGCCTATCGCAAGACGCTGATCCGCCAGATCGCCCAACATGCTCACTCCGAGATCATCGGGATGCAGCCGGAAGGCAGCTGGATCGGCCGCGCGCCGTCGTTGCGCCGCAAGGCGATCCTGATGGCCAAGGTCCAGGATGAGGCCGGGCACGGGCTCTACCTGTACGGCGCTGCCGAGACCTTGGGCGTCGACCGGGCCGAGCTGCTGGACATGCTGCACAGCGGCCAGCAGAAGTACTCCTCGATCTTCAACTATCCGACGCTGACCTGGGCCGACAACGGCGCCATCGGCTGGCTGGTCGACGGGGCCGCGATCATGAACCAGGTTCCCCTGTGCCGTTGCTCCTACGGCCCCTATGCCCGCGCAATGATCCGTGTCTGCAAGGAGGAGTCGTTCCACCAGCGGCAGGGTTTCGAGATCCTGTGGACCCTGATGCGCGGCACCGACGCCCAGAAGGAGATGGCTCAGGACGCCGTCAACCGTTGGTGGTGGCCGGCATTGATGATGTTCGGACCTCCGGACACCGGTGACGCTGCGACCCCCGGCGGACACACCGAGCAGTCCATGGCATGGGGCATCAAGCGTTTCAGCAACGACGCCCTACGTCAGAAGTTCGTGGACATGACCGTTCCTCAGGCACAGAAGATCGGGCTCACGCTGCCGGACCCCGATCTGCATCTCAACGAGCAGTCGGGTCACTGGGAGTTCGGTGCCATCGACTGGAGCGAGCTCTTCCGGGTGATCAACGGCGACGGAGCCTGCAACGCAGAGCGCATCGAGCACCGGGTGGGCGCCCACCACGCGGGAGCCTGGGTGCGCGAGGCCGCCACTGCCTACGCCGCCAAGCAGGCAGGCGCCACGCGGGCCCGTGCCACGCAGGCAGAACACGTCGCATGAGTACGCCCGCAGACATAGGGAGCCCGACCGAACCCACCTGGTCGCTATGGGAGGTCTTCGTCAGGAGCAAACGCGGTCTCTCGCACGTCCACGTCGGTTCTCTGCATGCGCCTGACCCCGAGATGGCGCTGCGAAACGCCCGGGACCTCTACACCCGCCGACAAGAGGGCGTCTCCCTGTGGGTGGTCAAGTCCACTGACATCACGGCAAGCAGCCCTGAGGAGCGTGACTCCTTCTTCGACCCCGCGGCCGACAAGGTCTATCGCCACCCCACCTTCTACGACGTGCCCAAGGATGTCGAATACCTTTGAGTGAGAGTGCGATTGACGCCACGGCGAGTGACACCACCACTGCTGACTCCACCACGATGACGGTTGCCGCTGCATACTGCCTGCAGCTCGGCGACGATGCTCTCATCTACGCCCAACGGCTGGGCGAGTGGATCAGCCGTGCTCCGCAGATCGAGGAGGACATGGCTCTCGGCAATGTCGGGCTCGACCTGCTGGGGCAGGCGCGGGTCCTGCTGACACGTGCCGGCGAGCTCGATGGCACCGGCCGGTCCGAGGACGAGCTGGCCTACCTGCGCGACGAGCGTCAGTTCCACAACGTCCACCTGGTCGAGCAGGAGCGCACGGACTTCGGCTTCGAGATGGCCCGGATGCTGTGGTTCGCCGCCTATCAGTGCGAGCTGTATGCCGCGCTGGCCACGTCCGGGGACGAGACGCTCGCGGGTGTGGCGGTCAAGGCCGTCAAAGAGGTCGACTACCACCGCGACCATGCCAGCCAGTGGGTGCTGCGACTGGGCGACGGAACTGATATCTCGCACGCCCGCATGCAAGAGGCGCTCGAGCGGGTCGCGCCGTTCGTCGAGGAGCTGTTCGAGGACGACGCCGTGAGTGTCGCTGCTGCCACAGTCGGAGTCGGC
>JAYSQH010000349.1:0-1871 GCA_043721655.1 Phycicoccus sp.
TGCGTCACGACCCTGAGCCGGTCCGTCAGACAAAAAGGTTCATAACCAGATTACGAGGGTAGTCTTGGAAGAGCATGTGGCGCCTGAGCGGTGACTCACGATCCATTGGTATCGGTCTCGCGCCGCGGTGAGCCGCCACACCGGCGGCGTAAGCCGAGGGACGCCCAAGGTGTACGACCAGCAGCTGTTTCTTCAGACACTCTCCAGGTTCGCAAAGGTGCTGCCCGCGCACTACGACGTTGAGACCGCCCTGGAGGAGCTCACGGAGAGTGTCACCGCGGTTCTGGGTCTGTTCGGCAGCGGGGTCACCATGACCGGGGATGGGCGGCTGCGGTTCGTCACCGCGGTGAGTGAGGCTGCCGGCGAGCTGGAGCGAATCCAGGAGGACCAACAGTCGGGACCGTGCCAAGATGCCTTCGACACCGGCGGGGTGATTCGGGTCACCGACGTACGTCTGGAGTCCGCCAAGTGGCCTGAGTTCGCGGCGGCGGCCACCCGGCTCGGAGTGGCAGGTGTCGCCGGGATCCCGATGCGGCTTGCAGACGAGGTCGTCGGTGCCCTCAACATGTACGCTGCCGAGCCGCGGGAGTGGTCGGAGGATGACATCGCGGTGGCCTGCGTGCTGGCCGACGTGGCCACGAGCTATGTCATCAACGCATCCAAGATCCGCCAGCAGCAGCAGCTCAGCGAACAGCTGCAGCAGGCGCTGGAGTCCCGGGTCGTCATCGAGCAGGCCAAGGGAATCACGGCTCAGTTGCGGAGGGTCACGGTGGATCAGGCCTACCTGCTGATGCGCGGGCACGCCCGTAGCAACAACGCCAGCATGCGGGTGGTTGCCGAGGCCATTGTTGCCGTGGGGCTTCAGGTCTGAACGTCGATCCAGCAAGTTCAGACCCGCGATTTGGTTGGTTTGTGGTGTATTGTTTCAAATGGCTGCACACCTCTAGAACCTTGGTTGTGCGGACTCGGCGCCGGTGCTGCTCCAGACTGTTGGTGGCCCGTCCTATCTCTGTTAGGGCCACCGAAACGAGCACGCCATGGCGCAGCCTCAGGGCAAACCCCGCCTCCTTCGCACGCGGCTTCTCGACCTTGGCATCGCCCCCCTCGCAGCCCATGACACCGACCACCCGGCAGGAGGCTCGGGACAGGTCAGGACACACGTCACACGTCAGGTGGTTGTCGTTGAGGTTGACGGCGACCTCAACGATGTCGGCGAGATTCTGGACCTGGCGATTCAGCAAGGTTTGGCCGAGGTGCCCCGGGGCGTGGCCTGTGACCTCTCGGCCGTCAGCGACGGTGCGCTGCCGGACGCGGTAGAGCTGCTCGCGACGGCTGGAAGGCATGTACGCGAATGGCCGGCGATTCCCGTAGCGTTCGCCTGCCCCGACCCGCGACTTCGTGACGCACTGAACGTCCCTCCCCTGGGTGGGCAGCTCATCGTGACCCACTCGATACTGTCCGCGTTGACCGAGGTGCTGGCAACGCCCGCGCTCGCTATCGAGTGGCTACGACTTGCACCCCACCCCACCGCGCCGCGCGCCTCGCGGGACTTCGTCACCCGTACCCTGATGGACTGGCGGCTGGGCGGGGTCATTGCCGCCGCTTCCCTGGTGATCAGCGAACTGGTGACCAACTCCACGATGCATGCCGGATCCGACATCGTCCTCTCCATCGCGTGGCACCAAGGGGCACTGCGTCTGACGGTTCGGGACAACAGCCCGCAGCCGCCGCATCAGCGACATACACCCCTTTCCCTGAACGGCCGAGGACTCACGATCGTCGCTGGTCTCTCACGCGCCTTTGGAGTCCTGCCCACCGCTGACGGGGGCAAGGTGGTGTGGGCTGTGATGGACGCGCCCAGTCGGGACCCC
>JAYSQH010000350.1:0-16088 GCA_043721655.1 Phycicoccus sp.
CAGGGTGACGGTCTGCGAAGCGTGGTCGGCGCGCAAGGTGCCGGCCTCGTGAGTGCGAAGCACGGTGAGGTCCTTAGGTTTGATGGCTGAGCCTGATCCCGCTCTTGGGCGCGCGAGGTCAGAACCACATCTTACGGAGGCCGGCCGCCGCGCCCGAACCGAGGGGATCATGACGCCCCGAACACCGCTGATCGCGCGAATTCGGCACCAAAACGAGGCAAAACGCGCGATGGGCGGTGTTCGGTCGCACGCCTGGGTGGACGGCTCTATAGTCCCTCATGCCGTAGCGGGTGCTCGGGCCAGGGATCGTCGTGTGCTCGCAACGTAGCCCAGCGGCGAGCCCGTGACGCGTGGGCAGTCAGGATGCCGATCACCGCGCCGGGGTTGTGCAGCTGACCTCGCAGCACCGCCTCGTGAGCCTCATCCAGGTCAACCCAGCCGACCGGCATCGCGTGTTCCTCGCCTTCACGAGTGAACAGGTCGCGGTGGTGGACGTCGACGAGGTCCCGGGCGAGAAAGACGCGCAGCGCCTCGGAGCTGCCTCCGGGAGAGCTGAAGTAGTCGATCAGGACATCCCAGCGGGCGGCGCTCAGGTCAGCCTCTTCGTGGAGCTCGCGCGCAGCGCAGCGCCACGGTGGTTCGCCGGCAACGTCGAGCAGTCCGGCCGGCAGCTCCCACTCGAACGAACCCACGGGGTGGCGGTACTGCTGGATGAGCAGCACCTGGTCACGGCCATCTACCTCACGCAACGCCACGATCGACACGGCACCGGGGTGGTCGACATACTCGCGCGTAACCTCCCCGGCAGCACCGAGGTCGATGACGTCGCGACGGACCTCCCAGACCATGCCTTCGAACACGAGCTTTGTGTCCAGGGCGGAATGCCGGTCCAGCCGGTCCGCCAGATCTACGCCGCGGAGGACTGGGGCGTGCATGCTCATGGCGCCGAGACGCTCACTGTGCGTTTAGTCATTGTGCCGCAACGGTTTCGCTACCCCGTGGCCTCTCGACCTCGACCAGGCGCGATGCTCTGTGTGCGTCGATCGCCGCCTCGACCAAGCCCGCGAAAAGCGGATGCGCGCGATCCGGCCGGGACTGGAACTCGGGGTGGGCCTGGGTGGCGACGTAGTAGGGGTGAACGTCGGCCGGCAGCTCGACGAACTCCACCAGGCTGCCGTCGGGCGAGGTGCCCGAGAAACGCAGCCCCGCTTCCTCGAGCTGGTCCCGATAGGCGTTGTTGACTTCATAGCGGTGGCGGTGACGCTCGTGCACCACCGTGGATCCGTAGGTTCTGGCGATGACCGAGCCTTCGACCAGGTTGGCCGGGTAGGTCCCCAGCCGCATGGTTCCGCCCAGGTCTCCGGCGCCTTCGACGAACGCCTTCTGCTCCTCCATCGTGGCGATCACCGGATGGGTGGTCTCGGGGTCGAACTCGGTGGAGGACGCATCAGCGATGCCCGCGACGTTGCGTGCGTACTCGATCACCATGCACTGCAGCCCCAGGCAGAGACCCAGGGCCGGCACGCCCTTGACCCGTGCCCATCTCAGTGCCCCGATCTTGCCCTCGATGCCACGGACCCCGAAGCCACCGGGGACAACGATCGCGTCGACGCCACCGAGCGCCTTCTGGGCACCGGCCTCCGTCTGGCACTCGTCACTGGCGACCCAGCGGATCGAGACCTTGGCGTCATGGTGGAATCCACCGGCGCGCATGGCCTCGGTGACCGACAGATAGGCGTCCGGCAGGTCGATGTACTTGCCGACCAAGGCGATCTCCACGGCGTGCTCAGGGTTGTGGACCCGGCGCAGCAGCTCGTCCCAGTCACGCCAGTCGACGTCACGGAACGGCAGACCCAGTCGCCGGACGACATAGGCATCGAGCCCCTCGGAATGCAGCACCTTGGGGATGTCGTAGATGCTTGGCGCGTCCACAGCGGCAACGCAGGCTTCCATGTCGACGTCGCACATCAGCGAGATCTTGCGCTTGACGCTCAGGGGGATCTCACGGTCGGCCCGGAGCACGATGGCATCCGGCTGGATACCGACCTGCCGGAGAGCAGCCACCGAGTGCTGGGTCGGCTTCGTCTTCAGCTCACCGCTGGGCGCAAGGTAGGGCACCAGGGAGATATGCAGGAAGAAGACGTTGTCGCGGCCTTCGTCGTGGCGGACCTGACGCGCAGCCTCCAGGAAAGGCAGGGACTCGATGTCACCGACGGTCCCGCCGATCTCGGTGATGATGATGTCCGGACGGTCCTTGGGCGCGACCCGTGCCTGCTCGCGCATCCGCGACTTGATCTCGTTGGTGATGTGCGGGATGACCTGCACCGTGTCGCCGAGGTACTCCCCGCGACGTTCCCTGGCGATCACCGTGCTGTAGATCTGGCCCGTCGTGACGTTGGCGGAGCCGATCAGCGGGACATCCAGGAAGCGTTCGTAATGGCCAACATCGAGGTCGGTCTCGGCACCGTCATCGGTGACGAAGACCTCACCATGCTGGAACGGGTTCATCGTCCCGGGATCCACGTTGAGGTAGGGGTCGAGCTTCTGCATCGTCACCCGAATACCGCGCGCGCGCAGCAGATGTCCGAGACTGGAAGCCGTGAGGCCCTTGCCGAGTGAAGAGGCGACGCCTCCGGTTACGAAGATATGTTTTGTCTGATTCACCACGGGCTTTGACTCTACGTCATCCTCAGCGTCTCGGCGTACAGAGCAAGCCATTTGGACGCCGTGTCGTGCCCGTTCGGCAGTCCCTCGGCGACCTGTCGGCCGCGGGCGGCGAGATCAGCGCGAAGATCAGGGTCGCCCAGGACACGATCGGTCGCTTCCGCGATCGCGTCAGGATCGCCCGGTATGACGAGCAGTCCGGTTCCCGAGACCATGTCGTGCATGCCTCCCACATCCGTGGCAACCACAGGCGTTCCGGCTGCCATCGCCTCTTGAACGACCAAGGGCTGGCCTTCCCATTGGCTCGGCAGAACGAACACCTCGGCCGCAGACAACCACCGTCCGGCGTCGCTGCGCGCTCCTGCGAAGTGGACCGGCGCACCCAGAGCGTGAACCTGAATCTTCAGCTGGGCAAGCAGCTCGGGCTCTCCGTCACCCAGAACCACCCACGTGCAGGCATGGCGCATCACGGATGCCGCCTCGACCAGCACCGGGAGGTTCTTCTGTGGCGCGATTCGCGAGATCGTGACGACCAGCGGAAGTGCAAAGTTCGTATCGCCAGGACCGAGCGACGCGAGCAGGGTCGCCCGAATCCGGGCCCGACCCGGCTCGTCGGCGGGCGGCTGGGCCAGCAGCTCAGGGACTCTGGGGGACGGGACATCGGCGAGCTCGGCGCGACGGGCGCCAAACCCCAGCGACTCCTCCACCAGGTCGCGGCTCACCCCGGTCATGAGATCTGCGTGACGCGCTACCCAACGCTGAACGAGCCGCTTCACACTCTGACGTCCACTGCCGGCGAGGACCGAATTGTGTTGGGTGACAATGACTTTCGGCCTCTGTCCCACGCGTCCGGACACCGCGGCGGCACCGTTTCGGGGCCGTTCCGGCCCCGAAACGGTGCCGCCCGCGTGTTCGGTGGAGGAGAGGCCTCGTGTGCCGATAGTTGCCAGCAAGGCCAGCATTGCGGCCTGGTGACCGTGGGCGTGCACGATGTCGCTGGTCGCCGCCAGACGTCGCAGCTGCATGAAGTCGCGCATCCCGTGGACCCACCCTGTGGCCCCGGGCCACCACAGCCTCACCGCACCGAAGTCGAATCGCTGCGCGGTGAGCGGGTGCGTCACCACGATCACGTCCTCGCCGCGGCCGCGCAGGTTCGCACTGAGCTCGGCGACATGAGTTCCGATGCCACCGGTGCTGCGGCCGAGCAGCATGATCACCTTCACTGTGTCGTCTCTCTCCGAGCCGGCCTTCTCACCCTGGCCAGCACCATTCGGGCGGACCCGTTGTCCCCGAACCAGATCGCGACGGCGGATAACGTCAGGACGCCCAAGGCGACCAACACAGCGACAGCGCCACCCGCCGCGAGGCCTCGCGGGTCCAGCAGGTCGGCAACGGTGCGGCCCACGGCGGCTGTGAACAGGCCCGAACCGACAGCCACTGTTGCGGTTCGGGCCAGTCCATGGAACGCCTTTGGACCCCACGCGTTTCGGGCCGCGAAGAACAGCCCGATGGCGGCGATCGTCATACCGAGGGAACTGGCTAAGCCTAACGACTGCAACGTTCTTCGTGGCCCGGAGTGATCATGAAGCACCACCACCGGAAGAGCCGCTGCGATCAGCCAGCCAAGGGCGGCGACTCCACCTGCCACTCCCGGACGGCCCCTGACGTAGAGCGCACGCGTGAGAAGGGCGATCAAGCCGAACCCGACCAGGCCGGGAGCGAAGGCGCTCAGCGCGTCGGGCAGGGCTGCCAGCGCTTCCTGACCCGCCGGGCTTCGGCGACCGGCGTCCAGGGCGCTGAAGAACGCACCAATGGACGGAGCCACAGCGAAAAGAACCGCAGCACCCGCACAGGTGGCGACGGTGATGGCTCTCGTCGCGCCGGCCAGAGTCTGCTGCGCATGGTCGACAGATGCCTGGTCCGAGTCGGAAGCCACCATGGACCGTTGCAGTCCGGGCGCCATCAGGGGCCTGTCCAGTCCCGTCGCCATCGCCGGGAACGCCGCCGTGGCAACGGGAATGGCGAGTACGGCATACGGCAAGAGGTAGACGGCCTGGGCGTACGTGTAGACGTTCAGCGTGCCCGGGCCGCCGCGATGCTGGGATACCCACAGTGCCACCAGCACGGCGAGCTGTTGGGCAACCAGCGCCAGCAAGCCTGCTCCTGCAAGCGCTCTCGCTCGTCTGGCCACTCCCTCGGGAAAGGTCCAGCTCAGACGCAGCCGGATGCCGGCGCGGCGGACGGGGATCAGCAGCGGCAGGCTCAGGGCAACAACGCCGAGCGTGGTCCCGGCTGCCAGCACCGTGGAAGCGTTGCCCGGCAGTCGGGCCAGATCGCTTCCCCTGCCCTGCGCCATCGCCGCATAGAGCAGGTAGGTGGCCATGACCACAACGCTGGACAACAGGGGAGCCATGGCCGCGGCAAGGAAGCGTCGATGTGCCTGGAGCACCCCGGCAAGAACGATCCCGACTCCGTACAGCGCGATCTGTGGTGCGAAGACCACGAGCATGGAGGCCATCAGATCCGTTGAGCCAGAACAGCTTTGCTTGTCGACCAGCAGTGCCGACAACGGCGCCGCAGCAGCCGCCATCAGAATGGAGAGGGGTGCCAGCACGGTCAAGGACCAGGTGAGCATGGCCGATGCAGTCTGGTCAGCTCCGGCCTCGTCCCTGGCGGCCAGCTGACCCGCGATGACTGGAATGGCAACCGCGGCCAGGGCCCCGCCTGCTGCCACCTCGAAGACGACGTTCGGCAGCTGGTTGGCCGCCTGATAGACACTTCCGACGCAGGTGGCTCCCACACTCTGGGAGAACACCAGCCAACGACCGAAGCCGAAGACCCTCGCCGCCAGGGTGACCACCGCAATGAGTCCGGCGGCCGCGAACACACCGGGAGCCGCCCTGCCGACCATCCCCGCCCGAGGCGAGGTCGAGTCGCGGCTCATCACGTGCGAGCCATCACGTGACAGGGTCGCCGCGGAACGACGGCTGTGGGCGGCCGAGCGCGTCGAGCCGGCTCAAGAGGGGCGACGACTCGATCACTGTGGTAAAGCTGACCCGCTCCGAGGCGAGCGTCAGAATCGTCACCGCCGCGAGGGCAAGGAGCCGACCAGGCAGCTGCGTGCGTGCCACCAGAGCGGTTCCGATCAGGGCACCCGCACTGTTGGCACCTGTGTCCCCGAGCATGCTCCGGCCGGCCAGGTCATCGGGAAGAGCCGCCAACGAGCCACCCACTGTGGCCGCGGCGGTGGCGGTTGAGACGAGGGCTCCGCGACCGACGGCGGCCAGTGGCATGGCGAGCAGCAGGACGACCTTCAACGCCCTCCCCGGGCGCAGGTCCAGGAGATTGACGATGTTGGCCGAACCCGCGATGACAGCCCCGCCTACGAGCGTGGCCAACGCCCCGGTGGCCTGACTCCCGGCACGTTCCCGCGACCGGTCGGCGGTCCATGCGGTCACCAGCCCCGTGACACCCAGCCCCGCGACCTTGACGGCTCCGGTTGTGAGCTCCCCACGTCGTGCTGCGGCAAGATGGCCGCCCAGGCCCTTGCTGGAGCTGTCGCCCGCCAGGTCATCGAGTATTCCGCAGACACCGGCACCCAGGCCCGCCATCGCCGCAGGTGCACCAGCACCTGCGGACAGGGCGCCGGCGACCACACCCACGGCATACGCAGGGCCTTCGAGCAAGGTGACGGACCGACCCGCGTAGTTCGAGCGGGTCCACCGGTCGGCTCCCCCCGGTGGGTGACCTCTCAGGATCGTCGCCGCGACCCACGAGGACACAGCACCAACGACCAAGGCACCCAAAGCCCTGGACGCGTGGGAGGTGTGCGTGCTGCTCGGGGTGTTTCGGCTGCTCACCCGTCGCATCCATGTCATCGCAGAGCGGAAATGTCCGGCACGATCGCCTTGGCGTCGGAGGCCAGTCCGTACTGACCGTTGCGCCCTGAGTACTGCTCTGCCAGCGCTAGGACGAACGCAGTCTGTCCCATGGAGAGGTCTCCGTCATCAAGCGTCGAAACCACCTTGGCGGCATCGCCGTCCTTGCGGACCGCGGCCACCACGTCTGCGGAGATCGTCCGGTTGGCCACGTTGGGCAGGTTCATGACAACGACACCCGCCCCAGCAGCATCCAGCGCGCGAACGAGCTGGACATAGTCAGCAAGCCGGGAGTCGGTGTCCTGCTGGGTGGCGCCCTTGACCGGTCCACCGAGGAAGACCGCGCTTGAGGAGGGGACGATCTGGTCAGGTGACACCTTGACGAGGTCGCCCGCCTTCAGGCCGGCCAGCGCCGCACTGACGGCGGGGTCCAAGCGTTGGGTCGACTGATCCTTGCCGCCCAGGATCGCGCGCGCCAGAACCGTGGCGGCAAGCTGGTCCGGGGTGCTGGACGTGAGCGGGGCCTTGACCTGATCGGCCAGCTGGCTGGCCAGAGTGTTTCGGAAGGTTCGTTTGGCCGGATCCGCCCAGGTGTCGGTCAAGGTGATCGTCGATCCCACCTTGGCGCCGGCCGCGACCAGCGAAGCAGTTGTCTTCTTGACGAGGTCGGAGTCCGCTCCCGGTGCCAGGACGAGGGCAACCGTCTTGCCGGTCAGCTGGTTCTTCATGATGGCCGGCGCTACGGAGTCGGAGAAGGAGTCGCGCGCCGCCGTCCCTTTCTTCTCGACGTCGAGCTCCGCACGCAGCTGGGCCTTGTCTGCTCTGAGGGCTGTCGTCTCCTGAGTGAGACGGGTACCGAGGTCCCCCTTGAGTGGCCCAGCCCCGAGGACGATCCCCACGGCGAGCGCCAGGAAGATCGAGACGATGGAGACGAGGTGATAACGGAAGTCAATCATCTGAACAACCCCACGATCCAGGACCACGCGTCATCCCATCGGGCAGCCACCAGCTGGAGCATGGTGGTGCCGGCGGGGGTCGAGGCCAAAGCGACAAAGAGTGCGAACACGCCAACAAACAGCATGACACCCAGGGAAAGGTTCGATATGCGTGAGCGATAGAGCCGGCTGACACCTTTGGCGTCCACGAGCTTGCCACCGACCCGCAGCCTGGTCAGGAACGTGCTGGCCATGCCCGCGCGTCCCTTGTCCAGGAACTCGACCAACGTGGCGTGCGTGCCGACGGTGACGATGAGCGAAGCCCCCTTGTCATCAGCCAACAACATGGCGACATCTTCGCTGGTACCCGTGGCAGGAAACACGACCGCATCAAGACCCAACTTACGGACGCGATCCAGACCGGGTGCCCGGCCGTCGCGATACGCGTGCACGACGATCTCGGCCCCGCACCGGAGGGTTGCGTCCGAGACCGAGTCCATGTCTCCGACGATGAGGTGCGGACGGTGCCCCGCTTCGAGCAGCGCATCGGCGCCGCCGTCGACGCCGATCAGGATGGGCCGATACTCACGGATATAAGACCGCAGCGTCTGCAGGTCGTCCTTGTAGTGATAGCCCCGCACCACCACGAGGGCATGACGGCCATCCAGGACCGTGACAATGTCAGGAACCCCGACGCCATCGAGCAACAGCTCGCGTTCGCGCCGGAGGAACTCCATCGTATTGGCCGCGAACGCCTCAAGCTGGACCGCCAGCCCTGCCCGTGCGTCGGCCATCGCGGCACCGACCATGTCGTGGTCGAAAAGGGTGCCCTTGGCCACGATCACCTCGCCGACGTACAAGCTGCCTCCGTCAAGACGCGCGTTCTGCCCATCCTTGAGCGCGAGCATCACGTCCTTGCCGACGCTGTCGACCAAAGGCACCCCTGCGTCCACCAGGATCCCTGGCCCAAGGTTCGGGTAGCGCCCGGTGATCGACGACGCGGCGTTGATCACGGCCGCTGGCCTGCAGGCAATCAACGCCTCGGCACTGACCTTGTCGAGGTCCTGATGGTCGATGACCGCGATGTCACCGGACTTGAGCCGTTTGGTCAGCTGCTTGGTGCGCTGGTCAATACGCACAGTCCCCCGGACACCGGGCAGGTCCGGTTCTCGAGGGTCACGTCGGCGCAAGGTCTTGAACATCGTCGCCCATCGTGTCACGTGCGGAGCCTGCTTCCTCCCGCACACGCGAGCAACAGACCAACTCGTGACCGGATCGCGTCGTGGCCGATCACCACGACCACCTTCGGAGCACCGCAGTCGTCCGGCCGTGAGAGGTTGCTGCCGTCACCTTCCACGGGCTGCAGCCGCAGCGTCGGCACGGTTCGTCGAAGCCTGACCGAGAAGCTCCTTGGCGTGCTCCATGGCCACCTCGGAGTCCTCGACCCCGCCCATCATCCGGGCAAGCTCCCTGAGCCGCTCCTCGCCGGTGACGACGGCCACCCCGCTGGCGGCGATATGCCCGTCATCGGTCTTGCTCACCACGAGATGACGGTCGGCGTAGGCAGCAACCTGGGCCAGATGGGTCACCACAATGACCTGAGCCGAGAGCGCCAGCGCGGCCAGCCGGGCACCTACATCCAAGGCCGCCTTGCCGCCGACCCCGGCGTCCACCTCGTCGAAGACGAAGGTGGGAACATCTCCGGAGCTGGTGACGACCTCGAGCGCCAGCATGACCCGCGAGAGCTCGCCCCCCGAGGCAGCCTTGGCGATACTGCGTGAGGGGGCACCGGGGTTGGCCGCCAGCATGATCTCGACGTCATCTACTCCGTGACGGCCGAACCGCACCGGCTCCGGCTCGGCTACCAGCGACAGCCCGTCGGGGTCCGGACGACGTCCGACGTCGACCTGCACGACCGCTTTGCCCATCGCCAGGTGAGAGAGCTCGGTCGTGACCCGGGCCCCGAAGGCGACTGCCGCGAGCTGTCTGGCCCCACTCAGCTCGGAGGCGCAGGTCGTCAGGTCGGCTCGCAACGTGTCGAGCCGAATCTGCAGCACGTCGGCCCGGTCATCGGCCCCCTCGAGCTCGGCCAGCCGGGCGGCCGACTCCTTGCCCCAGGCCAGGACGTCATCGACGGTCTCGCCGTACTTGCGCTGAAGCCGAGCCAGCTCTGCTCGTCTGTTCTGGACCCAGGCCAACCTGGCAGGGTCGACGTCGGCGCCGGACAGGTATGCCGCCAGGTCAACACCCAGGTCCGCAGCCAGATAGCCCAGCTCCTGCAGGCGACGGTCGAGGTCGGCCAAAGCGGGATCATGGGCGATCATCGGTGCCAGCGCCACCCGTGCGGTCGCCAGCTGACCGCCCACGTCGCCGGTATTCGCGATGCCGGCCTCGCCGGCCCCCAGGTAAAGACTGTCCTGGTCGCCGGTCAGCAGAGCGTGGGCCTGACCCGCGCTGGCCCGAAGGCCATCGGCATGCGCCAGTCTCTCGTCCTCCGCGCGTAGCTCGAGGTCCTCGCCGGGCAGCGGGTCGACCGCTTCGACCTCTTCAAGGCCCGCCCTGAGCAGATCCACCTCGCGCGCCCGGTCGCGGGCCAGTCCGCGCAGCGCCCGGAGCTCGACACCGACCTCGTGGAGCTCGTCATACAGGGAGGAATATCGCGCCAAGGGCTCCGCGACGGACTCGCCGGCGAAGCGGTCCAGAACGACGCGATGCTGCTCCGGCTGACGCAGCCGCCACTGGTCGGACTGACCATGAACGGCCACCAACAGCTCACCGAGCTCCCCCAAGACACTGATCGGCGCGGTCCGTCCGCCGACGTGCGCCCTCGAACGACCCTCTGCCGACACGGTCCTGGCCAGGATCAAGTCGTCCGCGACGTCGCCACCAGCCTCGATGGCCCGGAGCGTGGCGGGGTGTTCGGGACCCACTTGGATCACACCCTCGATAACGGCCCTGGTGGCGCCCGTCCGCACCAGACCAGCATCGGCCCGCGCGCCCAGGAGCAGGCCGAGACCCGACACGACCATGGTCTTGCCGGCGCCGGTCTCACCAGTGACCACGTTCAGCCCGGCCGACAGGTCCAGCACGGCGTCATCGATGACGCCGAGGTTCTGGATCCGGATCTCGCGAAGCATGGCGACAGCCTACGGACCGCAGGTGTCAGACGTGCTCATGCGGGCCGGAGCCACTGTTGTTGCGCCGGGACACGCCACGCCACCCGTCCACGGAGAGGTCGAACTTGGCCACCAGCCGATCGGCGAAGGGCCAGGCACTCAGACGCGCCAGACGCACCGGAGTCTCGCTTTGACAGACATCGATGCGTGCACCTGCCGGCAGCTCAACCGTGCGCGAGCCGTCACACCACATGACAGCTGTGCCGTCCGTCGCCGCGACGAGCTCGACGGCCAACGCGGACCTGGGCCCGATGACCAGTGGACGCGCAAACACGGCGTGGGCCGAGATCGGGACGACCATCATCGCCTCGACGTCAGGCCACACCACGGGGCCACCAGCGGAGAACGCGTATGCCGTGGAGCCGGTCGGCGTGGCTATCACCACGCCGTCGCAGCCCCAGGTGGACAACGGTCGTCCGTCGATCTCGAGGATGAGCTCGAGCATTCGTTCGCGTGCGGCCTTCTCGACCGTCACCTCGTTCAATGCCCAGCTCTGGGCGATCATCTCCCCGTCGTGGGTGGCCGTGACCTCCAGCGTCATCCGTTCCTCGACCGCATAGTCCCGCGCGACGATGCGCTCGACGGCCTCCCCGAGCTTCTCGCGCTCAGCCTCAGCCAGGAATCCCACGTGTCCCAGGTTGATCCCGAGCAGTGGGGCGTCGGTTCCCCTCGACAACGCGGCGCCACGCAGGATCGCACCATCGCCACCGAGCACACAGACGAGCTCGCAGCCACGGGCCGGGTCGGCGGGGTCGGCCGTGACGACGTTCGGGCTGCCACCCAGGATGGTCGCCTCCGCCGCGTCGGGTAGTAGTGCGACCTCGAGACCTGCCGCATGAAGGCGGTCGGCGACATCTACAGCGAACTTCTGGGCCTCGATCCGTCGCGGGTGGGCAACGAGCAGGATCCGGCGGGTCATGTGGGTGCCTCCGTGGACAAGATGGCGGCCAGCTCGGTGACCTGCGCCGTGGTCAGCCCCTCGTCGGGGCGTCGTGTCAACCACAGTAGGTACTCCGAGTTACCGTTCGCACCCCGGATGGGGCTACCGCGCAAAGCCTTGACGGTCAGCCCGACCGTTGTTGCCTCGGCCACGACCCCTTCGATGACCATCGCCCGGTTGCGGGCCGACCGGACGATGCCACCTTTGCCAAGCCGTTCTCGCCCTACCTCGAACTGCGGTTTGACCAGGAGCACCAGGTCGCCGGCCGGCTCGACGAGGTCCCGCAGGCCGCCCAGCACGAGCCGCAAGGAGATGAAGCTGAGATCGGCGACGAGCAGCCCGGCCGGCCCCCCGAGGTCACCAACGCTGGCGTCGCGGATGTTGGTGCCGGAGCGTTCGACGACGCGAGGGTCACGCGCTATCTCCTCGGCCAGCTGGTCGTGCCCCACGTCGATGGCCACGACCTCTCGCGCACCCGCTCTCAGCAGGACCTGCGTGAATCCGCCGGTGCAGGCCCCGACATCGAAGCATCGCCTGCCCGCAACCCGCAGCCCGTCATCTCCGAACGACTCCAGTGCCGCGGTCAGCTTGTATGCCGATCGGCTCACCCAGTCCTCGACCCCGGGCGAAAGCTCGAGGCTCTGCTCGGCACCGACCGGTGTCGAGACCTTCGTGGCCCGGGACCCGTCCAACAGGACCGAGCCTGCCTTCACGAGCTCACGAGCCTGGCCCCTGGAACGGGCCAGACCCCGTGAAACCAGCTCGACGTCGAGCCGGCGGGTGGACTCGCTCACTCCTTACCGAGATCGGCAAGTCGCGCCTGCAAGACCTGCTGCACATGCTCACCCGCCTCAATCTGGCAGTCCAACGGCTCATCGATCGCCGCATCCAGCCGCCCAAGCACATCGTCGACGGCATCGTCGCCGGTGGGCTCACGCACGACTGTGGATGCCGGGCCCGTCAGCGTTTCGCTCTCGCGGTCATCCATCTGCTGCAACTCCCTTGCTCTCCCTGCCCGTGTCGTTCCTCGCGGCGCCTGTCATCTGGATATCGCTCACGTTCCGGCAGGTTTGCGACGCGTGGTGACTGCCGAGCGGCGTACGGTGCCCTCCTTCACCGCAGCCTTCTTCACCGCAGCCTTCTTCACCGCAGCCTTCCGGACGGAAGTCCCGATGTTCGAGGAGCTGGCTGCGGATCGCAGCGCGGCCACCTCGGCGCGAAGGCGGGCCGCTTCTGCCCGCGACTCCTCGAGCCTCTCCGCCGCCACGAGCCCGAGACGGGTCACCGCGGCCTCCACCTCGTGGCGAACCAGTGTCGTGAGATGCTCACGATTGGCCGCGGCGACGGCCAACAGCTCCTCGGCCAGCGCACTCACCTGCGCGGTTAGCTTGCCGGTCGTGGCTCCAACTCCCGGAAGCGACAACAGGACTTGGGCAGCCTCCGTGGCCCGCGCACGGGAGAGCTCCCCCAGTCCGGATGCGAGCTGGACATATCCCCGAAACGATTCAAAACTCATTCTTCCTCCTCAGGACGGCGGTGGTGTCCACGCTACTGCCCAGCGCCCGACCGTGTTGTCCACCACCAGGAAGACCAGCATGCCCAGATTTCATGATCACTGAAACCCGATCAGCGCCCCAGCCCGATCAGCGCCCCAGCCCCGCGGCCAGATCAAGCTCATGCGACAACTCTGCCCCGTCGCCGCCTCGCGGATCGATCATGGCACCCTGAACGTCGCATGCGTCCCAGACTGCCCACAACGCGACACGCAGCCGTTCATTGATCGCGCCGCCCGGCCCCAGGGCCAGCTCGCCGGCCGCCGAGACCCAAGCCGACGCCTCCCCACACGTCCACCGAGAGTCGTCAGTCCCGTGTTTTTCTGCGTCCACGTAGACCGAGTGCAACGAACGAAGGTCCGTTGCCAGATAACGTGGGCGCGCCGCCGGCTCGGCGACAGCCAGGTCAGACCAACCGTGAACACCCCCCAGAACGAACAGCGAGTCCATCCCAGCCGCAGTCGCCCCCATGATGTCGGTATCCAGGCGATCTCCGATCGCCAGCGTGCGACCGATGTCCGTACCCAGAACTGAGGCGCTCAGCTCATACAGCGGAGTGTTCGGCTTGCCCACGACGACCGGATCCACGGCAACTGCTGAACGGACCGCGGCGACAAGAGCGCCGTTCCCGGGCGCCAGACCTCTGTCGGTCGGGAGGGTGCTGTCGATGTTCGTCGCCACCCAGAAGGCGCCAGCCTGCACGGCATATGCGACTTCCGCGAGGTCGGCCCAGCCGACGTGGGCGCCGTAACCCTGCACGACCGCTACGACCGGCTCCCCGGATGGAATCGACAGAGGCGACACGGCGAGAAGCCCCACTTCCGTGAGAGCCAAGGCGACCCCTGGCCCACCAACTGCCAAGACCCGGGATCCGACCTGGCATCGTCTGGCCACCAGGCGCGCGGCCGCCTGGGCACTTGTCACACAACGTTCTGCGGGTCCTGGCAGGCCGAGCGCGTTCAGGTGGTCGGCGACCTCGGCCGGCGTCCGCGATGCGTTGTTAGTCGCGTAGACAACAAGCACACCTGCGGCTCGTGCGGCCGACAAGGACTCCACTGCATGCGGGATGGCTTCGCGCCCGCGGTACACCACACCGTCCAGGTCGCACACGATGCCGTCGTAGCCGTCGATCAGGTGGCCATTGGCCCTGCCGATGAGCTCCACAGGTGTGTCTTCTCTTGAATCCACGTCTCTCACCACGCCATTGTCTACGCGAGGCCCCGCCAGCTAGGTTGCGGGCTTCGGGACAACGCAACGGTCCAACCCCGTAGCCTCAACCTCGTAGCGGCTGGCAGGTCCGCCTGGCGAACGCCAGAATCGCCGACGAAGGGCCCCACGCACAGTCACCACATCACTTGGTTTGAGACGAACTGCCTTACGCTGCAACGCTTTGGTCCAACACGCCACATCGATGGTGTCCACGGTCGCGCCACCTCCCCCGGCCTTGGCACGTGAGTCCATCCTGGGCACCACCACTCGCAGCTGCACGACGGTGTCCCCGCTGGGCAGCTCGCGCTCCTCGGGCGAGCCGCTGATCCGGCCACAGACAATGACCTCGTTGACTCCCAGCCTGCTCGCACCCACGGCGTCTGCCGCTTGGATCTTGCGCTCCATGGTCATCCCATCGTTCGGTGGATGATGACCATGATCGCCGTGCGGGCGTGGGTGGTGCAGATGCCGCGGTCGCCTGTGGACGATGGGACATCCCCCCTGCCCCCTGTGCGCGAATGCGGCTCTAGAACCGATCAAGTGCGTCCGTGCCGTCGTCATTGAGGTCTGAGTCCTCGTCCTCTTCCTCTTCTTCGTCATCTTCCTCTTCTTCGTCCTGTTCCCCGTATTCGTCCTGTTCCCCGTATTCGTCATCCTCATCGTCACCTTCGAGCAGGTCGGTCAGCACCATCCCGTCGAGCTCCTCGAGCCGTTCTTCAGCATCTGTCTCCCCCTCGAGGTCCGCGCTCGCCGCGTGGCCAAACCAGGTCAGGGCGCCATCCTCGTCACCCTTGGCCAGCAACGCCTCGGCGTAGGCGTAGAACAGCCTCGCCGCCCAGGGTTGGCGCGAACCCGCATTGAGCTGCGGTAGCTGCAGTCCAACAACGGCGGCATCGTACTGGCCTAGGTCACGGCGGATCCCGGACACGACAATCGCGAGCTCGATGCGTTCGTCCTGGGCAAGGCTTGCCGCTTCAGGCGATGCTGCAAGACCTAGAGCCCGCTCATGTCGACCGAGGCCGCGTTCGGCGTCCACCATGAAGGGCAGCATGTGCGATGAACCCGACAACCTCCGGGCAGTGCGAAACTCGCTCAATGCCTTGGCCCACTCCCCCTTGCGGTAGTGAACCAGCCCCAACGCCTCGCGAGCCGCGGGCACCCGCCCTGCCCGGCGCACGGCGGTCTCCGCGTGCGCCTGGGCCGCCTCGATGTCGGAATCGAGCAAGGCTGCCACCATCACCAGATGCTGCCCCACGCCAACAGCGTTCTCTTTGCTCAGCGTTCGCAGCTGGTTCTTGACCGATCGATCCAGTTCGAAGCCGGTCACATCATCGGGGATGGCCGGCTCTGGCAACCGCGGCGTCTTGGGCGTCAGCATCGCGCCGCCCTTCTGACCCGCGCGATCCGCCCCACCGCGAGAGCCTCGATCAGCCCCACCTCCGGAGTCACGGTCGTACTTCACGTCCCGCCCTCGATCGCCCGCACCTCGCTCGGGGCGTCTGGAGGAATCGCGGCGACCAGGCCCGTCAGCGCGGGGGCGGCGGGCAACCTGATCATCAGACACGGGGCCTGGCTCCATTCGTTGTGGTGGTTCGGTGCAATGCTCCGACACTTCGCTCGCTCTCGCAAGCATGCGCTGGACGCAAAAGAGCCCTCACCGGTGTTGCCGGTGGGGGCTCTTTTACAGTGTATGTCCGGCGGCGTCCTACTCTCCCACACCGTCACCAGTGCAG
>JAYSQH010000351.1:0-2210 GCA_043721655.1 Phycicoccus sp.
ACACGGCTTCACTCTGTCAGGGATGTTGTGGGAGCGCTTCCACCTTCAAGCATGGGAGCGCTCCCATATATGGATCGACAGGATCCACGCGACCGGACGGCGTCCGCCACGGCCGCAGATTGTCACGGCGACGATGCCGTGCAACTGACAAGGGAGTCATTGTGCGCAAGACCACCAGCAGAATGTGGACGCTCGTCGCGGGGGTGACGGGCGTTGCCCTGCTCGCCACGGCCTGCGGCTCGGGCACCCCGGGCGACACGACCAAGACGGCCGCCAGCAGCACGGAGAAGATCACCCTCACCGTGGCCACGTTCAACGAGTTCGGGTACGAGAACCTGCTCGCCGAGTACACCAAGCTGCACCCGAACATCACGGTCACGCAGAAGAAGGCAGCGACCTCCAACGAGGCCCGCGACAACATGAACACGCGGCTCGCCGCCGGCTCTGGCCTGTCGGACGTCGAGGCGATCGAGGTCGACTGGCTCCCCGAGCTCATGCAGTATCCGACCAAGTTCGTCGACCTCAAGGACAAGTCCGTCGACGGTCGCTGGCTCGACTGGAAGGTCGCCCAGGCGACCACCAAAGACGGCGTGCTGATCGGCTACGGGACCGACATCGGACCCGAGGGTGTCTGCTACCGCTCCGACCTGTTCAAGAAGGCCGGCCTGCCGACTGACCGTGCGGCAGTGGCGACCCTCCTCGGCGGCGCCAACGCTACGTGGGACAGCTACTTCGCAGCAGGCAAGAAGTTCAAGGCCTCCGGTGCCAAGACGCCGTGGATGGACTCCGCGGGCGCTACGTACCAGGGCATGATCAACCAGGTCAAGAACGCGTACGAGACGAACGACGGCACGATCGTGGCCGCCACCAACCCCGAGGTCCGCAAGACCTACGACGCGGTGCTCGGCGCCTCCACGACCGACGGGCTCTCCGCCCACCTCGCGCAGTGGGGCCCCGACTGGACGGCCTCGTACCAGAAGGACGGCTTCGCGACGCAGCTCTGCCCCGGGTGGATGCTCGGCGTCATCGAAGGCAACGCCAAGGGCGTCAAGGGCTGGGACATCGCCAATGTCTTCCCCGGCGGCGGCGGCAACTGGGGCGGCTCGTTCCTGACCGTCCCGGCGCAGGGCGCGCACCCGGCCGAGGCCAAGGCGCTCGCCAACTGGCTGACCGCTCCGGAGCAGCAGATCAAGGCGTTCGTCGCCAAGGGAACCTTCCCGAGCCAGCAGGCGGCCCTCACGAGCAAGGATCTGCTTTCGGTCACCAAGCCGTTCTTCAACAACGCGCCGACTGGTCAGATCCTCGCTGACCGCGCCACGGCCGTCACAGTCGCGCCGTTCAAGGGCAAGAACTACTTCGCGATCAACGACGCGATGCAGCAGGCCCTGACTCGCGTGGACGTCGACAAGACCGATACCCCTGCGTCATCCTGGGCGAAGTTCCTGACGGCCGTCAAGAACCTCGGCTGAGAACCGAGAGCGCGCTGATCCGTCGCGAGCTCGCTGGTCGAAACCGGCGAGCTCGCGGCGGACTGGCGAGAGCTTGCCAAGTCGCACTCGTCCCCACCCAGACCCGCGTCGAAGGACTCCCATGGCCGTGATCACCACCCCGGAGCTCGAGCCGGCCCCGGACCGTGCGCCTCGGCGGATGGCGTTCCGCCAGCGGGTCGGGCGCTGGGACGTGAAGGCGTCCCCCTACCTGTACATCTCGCCCTTCTTCATCCTCTTTGCCATCGTCGGCCTGTTCCCGCTCGGTTACACAGCCTGGGTCTCGCTGCACGACTGGAACCTGATCGGCGGCAAAGGCGACTTCGTCGGACTGGACAATTTCACCCACGTGCTGGCCCAGCCGAACTTCCGGACCGCGCTGCGCAACACGTTCAGCATCTTCCTGCTGTCGTCCGTACCCCAGGTGTTGATCGGGCTCGTTCTCGCGGCGGTCCTCAACGCCAACCTGCGTGCCAAGACCTTCTGGCGGATGGGCGTGCTGCTGCCCTACGTGGTCGCGCCTGTTGCCGTCGGCCTGATCTTCTCCAAGATGTTCGCCGACCAGTCGGGCATGATCAACACGATTCTCGGCCACTTGGGGATCGACCCGATCCGCTGGCACGCCGATGTGCTGTCGAGCCACATCGCCATCGCCTCCATGGTCAACTTCCGGTGGACCGGCTACACCACCCTCATCCTGCTGGCGGCCATGCAGGCCGTCCC
>JAYSQH010000352.1:0-3964 GCA_043721655.1 Phycicoccus sp.
GTGGTCAACCGGCTGCGCCGGGCCCAAGGTCAGATCGGCGGCATCCTGCGGATGATCGAGCAGGGCCGCGACTGCAAGGACATCGTCACCCAGCTCGCAGCGGTCAACCGGGCAGTCGACAGGGCCGGCTTCGCTCTCCTCGCGTCTAGCCTCAAGCAGTGTCTGGCCGAGCCGGGTGGCGCCGAGTCCCCGGATGCGCAAAGCCTGGAGAAGCTCTTCCTCACTCTGGCCTAAGGCACGAACAGCGACCACTGGCGAGCGAATCATGCGTAACGCCACAGCAGTTCGCGAGCACCAAATCCAGTAGCCCAGCCCACGAGGGGATTCCCATGGACACCATGGACAGCAGTGCATGGAATCAGCGCTACGCGGACAGCGAACTGGTCTGGTCCGCAGCACCGAACATGTGGGTCGAGCAGCTCACCCATGATCTTCCGCCTGGCAAGGCCCTTGATATCGCGGCCGGAGAGGGCCGCAACGCCTTGTGGCTCGCCTCCCGCGGGTGGCAAGCCACCGCCGTGGACTTCTCAGCGGTGGCCCTTGAGCGGGCTGCCTCACTGGCCAAGCAGCGGCTTGGCGACGACGCCAGAAACCTGCTGACTCTCGAGGCCGACGTGGAGACCTGGGTTCCGCCGGCGCGCTCCTACGACCTGGTTCTCGTGGTGTATCTGCATCTCCCGGCAGTCCAGCGCAGAGCCGTGATGAGCGCTGCGGCCCAGGCGGTCGCTCCGGGCGGAACGCTCCTGGTTGTAGGGCACGACCTGGCAAACCTGAGCTCAGGCCACGGGGGTCCACAGGATCCCGCCGTGTTGTACAGCCCCGCCGACATCGTCGCTGAGATCGAGCCGGCCCAGCTCACCGTGGTCCGCGCCGAGACGGCCCTGCGACCGCTCACCGACGCCCAAGGCCAGCCGGTTGAGGCGCTCGACGCGCTCGTGCTGGCCCAGCGAGCTGTCGGCTGACTCCGCGCGCTGCGCACGCACCAGCCGCTCGCGAACCGAACGGAATACCACGGACACTCACCCGGTTAATACCCCTAGGGGTATCTTTACCCACTCCTCCAGGATCGGCCCGACTCGCCAAAGTAATACCCTGGGGGGTATACTCGTCTTTCGGTACCAACCACAAGGAGCACCAGCATGTGCAGTCCCGCCCGTTGTCACCGTTGCGGCAAGACCACCTGGAGCGGCTGCGGCCAACACGTCGACTCCGTCATGTCCAGGGTCTCACCTGCGCAGCGCTGCAGCTGCGCCCCGGTTGAACGCCCCGCTATGAGGTTCCCGTGGAGCCGAAACTGAGGCACTGAGACAGTCCGCACACTTCTGCGCAGCGCAGCGGCACCCGCGCAGAGCCTCTTGGCGCTCCCGTCCCTGGGCCAGCGCATCCACCGTCATCATCCTTCCCCGACGCAGACGCTGTTTGGCTGCGGGCAGCGCCACGACGAATGCACGAATCTTGCGGTCGGCTGAACCCATATTGATGTTCACCGCGATCTCCCCCCATGGAAATTGTTTCGCCTCGTAGACGCAGCAAACCCCAACAGGGATACCGGTTTCGTGACGTGATGAACATCATCTCGACGGCCGCAGGAAGGCGGTGGCTGAGGCACGTGCCCAGGCGTACAGTTCAAATATGACTGATTCAAGCCATGTTGAGTTATCTGCCGAGTCGGTTGCTGTGCTCCAGGCTGTGGCTGATCCGGTTCGTTGGGCGGTGCTGTCCATGCTGGCAGACGAGCCGCGGTGCGTATGCAAGTTGCAGGAGCAGATTCCGATCGCAGGCAACTTGCTGAGCTATCACCTGAAAACGCTGCGTGAGGCGGGCCTGGTCACCACAAGCCGACGGGGACGGTGGATCGACTACGCCTTGGCCGACAACGCGCACGACCGGATGCGCGCAGCCCTGCCAGGAGTCATGGCCGCGATGTCGACATGAGCGTCGCCGAGAAATTGCGGCCCGCCACGGCGACCCGCCGGTGGGTGGGTCTGGGTGCGGCGGCCCTGGTGTGGATAGTGCTCTATCAGGCGAACGGACCTTTCTGGGACTGGCTGGTGTACAGCGTCGCCGATCTGGACCCGGTGTCCCGTCTCGGCTCGGGGGTGCACTTCTTCTTCGAAGACACCGCGAAGATCGGCCTGCTGCTGGTCGGGATCATCTTCGCCGTCACCGTGCTGCGCTCGTTCATGAGCGTCGAGCGCACCCGGGCACTGCTGGGTGGCAAGCGTGAGGGCGTCGGCAACGTCATGGCTGCGGGCCTGGGCGTGATCACCCCGTTCTGCTCCTGCAGTGCCGTCCCTGCGTTCATCGGGTTCGTCGCCGCAGGGGTCCCGCTCGGGGTCACGTTGAGCTTCCTGATCGCCAGCCCGCTGGTCAACGAGGTCGCGATCGGTCTGCTGTTCGGGATGTTCGGGATCGGCCCGACCCTGCTGTATGTCGTCGCGGGCCTGCTCATCGCGATCGTCGCCGGGTACGTCCTGGGCCGGCTGAAGCTCGAGCGGTGGGTCGAGCCGTTCGTCTTCGAGACACGCCTGGGCGGGCAGGTCATCGACCCGTCCGCCGGGCTGACCTGGGACGACCGGATCCAGATGGGCGTCGAGGAGGTCGGCGTGATCCTGCGCAAGATCTGGCCCTACCTGCTGGTCGGCATCGGGTTGGGCGCGGCCATCCACGGCTGGGCACCGCAGGACTTCTTCACCCAGTACGCCGGCGCAGACAACCCCTTCGCTGTCCTGGTCGCCGTGCTGATCGGGATCCCGCTGTACTCCAACGCCGCCGGAGTCATGCCCCTGGTCCAGGCCCTGCACGACAAGGGCCTGCCGATGGGCACCCTGCTCGCCTTCATGATGGCCGTGGTCGCCCTGTCCCTGCCCGAGCTCATCCTGCTGCGCCGCGTCCTCAAGCCCCCACTGATCGCCACGTTCGTGGCTGTCACCGGCACCGGGATCATCGCCGTCGGCTACCTGTTCAACGCCGTCATCCCGGCCTGACGCCCCACCAAACCCAACATCCGAGAGGAAAGAGCAATCACCATGATCATCAAGATTCTCGGCTCTGGCTGCGCCAACTGCGTCAACCTGGAGCGCGTCACCCGCGAAGCTGTCGCCGACCTCGGCATCGACGCGCAGTTCGAGAAGGTCACCGACTACTCCGCCATCATCGGCTACGGCGTCATGTCCACCCCCGGGCTCGTCGTCGACGAGAAGGTCGTCCTGTCCGGACGTGTCCCCACCACCGCCAAGGTGCGCGAGCTGCTGGCGTCGCTGGGCTCCTGAGTCGCCAGGGCACGTCCTGGCCGAGTTCGGCGCCCCGCTGGGCACGCACCCCTCCACACAGCCGAAGACGTTGGCGGAGAGCGGTGGCGACATGGACATCCCAGCCTTGCGCACCTGGTTACAGGATCAAACGGCCCAGTAACGACCGGCGGTGAGCTATGCGGGGCAGGTACTGGGGTTGGCCAGCCTCTGGCGAAGCCCGAAGGCCGCGACGCCCAAGGCCAGGAACGCGGTGGGGACATCGCCGGGCGACGAGCTCAGCAGTACCACCGATGCCACCACGCTGAGCGCCGCGACCCCGGCGCAGGGTGTGCAACCGAGGTCCAGCTTCAACCCGGTTCCGGGGCTCGGCAGGTAGCTCGCCAGAGTCATTGCCGAGGCAAGAGCCACCAGGGCGACCAGAGCCGTCCATCCCCGTGAGGTGGCCAACGCCCAGCCCCCAGAAGCGGACACCGACAGCACCAACACGATGGGGGTCAGAACGGCCATGGCCACGCGCTTTCGCATCGGCCAGGCAGCCTGAGCCCGGGCCAGTCTTCGGCGGGGGGCCCTGGCATCTTCCACTGCCGGATCAGCTCCTGGAACAGTCGCCGGATCAGTCCAACGCATCGCCCGCATCACGTCCTCCGTCGCCGGTCATCTGGATACAGAATACCCCATAGGGTATGTCGAGCACACGCACACGGAACCCA
>JAYSQH010000353.1:0-2570 GCA_043721655.1 Phycicoccus sp.
TCGGTGCACTCCCTGACCTGCTTCCCTGTCGCGGAGTACGGCAGCGACCAGCAACGCGCGGACCTCCTGCCGACGATGCTGAGTGGTCAGACCCTCGGCGCCTACTGCCTCTCCGAGCCTCAGGCCGGCAGCGACGTCTCCGCGATCTCCACCCGGGCCACCCCGACATCGGACGGCACGAAGTACAACATCAAGGGCACCAAAGCGTGGATCTCACACGCAGGTCACGCCGACTACTACACCGCCTTCGTTCGTACCGATGACCACCCGAGCAAGGGCCTGTCCTGTTTCGTGATCCCTGGCGACACCGATGGCATCTCCTTTGGCGCACCCGAGCGCAAGATGGGCCTGTCCTGCGACACCGTGCGCCAGGTCATCTTCGACGGAGCCCTGGTCGACTCTGCCCGCCTGATCGGTGCCCCAGGTTCGGGCATGTCGATCGCCCTCCACGCGCTCGACTCGGGTCGGCTCGGAATCGCAGCAGCCGCAACAGGTCTGGCTCAGGCGGCGCTGGACGTGGCCGCGGCATACAGCAAGGAACGGGAGCAGTTCGGCAAAGCCATCAGCGAGTTCCAGGGGCTCTCGTTCCTGCTCGCTGACATGGAAGCCGCCGTCACATCGGCCCGTGCCACCTATCTGCATGCCGCGCGACTCAAGGACGCCGCCAAACCCTTCACCCGCCAGGCCGCGGTCGCCAAGCTGATCTGCACCGACGCAGCCATGAAGGTCACGACCGATGCCGTGCAGGTGCTCGGTGGCTACGGTTACACGCGTGACTTCCCCGTCGAGCGCTACATGCGCGAGGCCAAGGTCACCCAGATCTTCGAAGGCACCAACCAGATCCAGCGCCTCGTCATCGCCCGCCAGCTGCTTAGCGGCTGATCTCTCGTACTAGGAGAAACCCCTTGCAGATCAACGCTTCCGCGGTCGCGCTCGTCACCGGCGGCGCCTCCGGCCTCGGCGAGTCCACGACCCGGCGCCTGCACGAAGGCGGTGCCTCCGTCGTCATCGTCGACCTGCCCTCGTCCGCCGGTCAGGCCCTCGCTGACGAACTTGGCGACCGGGTCAGTTTCAGTCCAGCCGACGTACGCGACGAAGCCCAGGTGCAGACCGCGATCGCCACAGCACAGGTGCTCGGGGACCTGCGGATCGTGGTGAACTGCGCGGGTGTCGGAACCCCGGGCCGGATCGTCGGCCGAAAGGGTCCGATGGAGCTCGAGTCCTTCCGAAACGTCATCGACATCAACCTGATCGGCACCTTCAACGTCCTCCGCCTGGCTGCCGCGGCGATGCTCGGCAACGAACCGGTTGACGGCGACCGCGGAGTCATCCTGATGACGGCGTCCATCGCCGCGTACGACGGGCAGATCGGACAGGCTGCCTATGCCGCGTCCAAGGGTGGGATCGTCGCCCTCACCCTCTCGGCCGCCCGAGACCTCGCGGACAAGCTCATCCGGGTCGTGACCATCGCGCCCGGGACGTTCGCAACGCCGATGCTCGCCGGGCTGCCCGATGAGGCGACGGCAGTGCTCGAGGCTCAGGTGCCGCACCCCTCTCGACTGGGCCGGCCGTCCGAATATGCGTCCTTGGTCGCGCACATTGTCGACAACGGCATGCTCAACGGCGAGGTCATCCGACTCGACGGCGCCCTGCGGATGCCCCCGCGCTGAGAACAGCTGGCCAGTCGGACAAAGATGAGGCCCCGCCAACTCATACTTGGCGGGGTCTCCTCATTCATAGCGCGGACGGGTCGTTAATCAGGTGAACGACACGCATACGACGCATTTCACTGCGGCAAATGTCCTCTGCGGCCACCTCAACCAGGCCGTCACCGGAGTCCCGATGCTCGTTCCGGGCTGCTGACCCCCGAGACTGGACCCATGAGCCACCCGGCAGGGACCCCCGCCCCGAAGCCACCACCGCCCAGTGGTCTTCGCGTCCTTGTCGTGGACGACGAAAGGGCTCTGGCCGACCTCGTGGGGTCCTACCTGACCCGGGACGGTTTCGAGGTCTCTCTGGCCCATGATGGGCAGGAGGCGATCGACGTGGCCCGGCAGGTCGATCCAGACGTGATCGTGCTGGACCTCGGGCTTCCAGTGATCGACGGGGTCGAGGTCTGCCAGATGGTGCGGACGTTCTCTGACTGCTACATCGTGATGCTCACCGCGCGCCACGAGGAGATCGACAAGCTCATCGGCCTCTCGGTCGGTGCCGACGACTACCTGACCAAGCCGTTCAGCCCCCGTGAGCTGCTGGTCCGGATCCAGGCGATGCTGCGCCGCCCGCGCGCATCCACCGCGACCGAACGGTCATCGCAGGAGGCGCCGCCGCGAGTCTTCGGGACGCTCAGCATCGATGTGCCCGGACGCGAAGTCCACCTCGACGGTGAGCTGGTGACACTGACCCGCACCGAGTTCGACGTCCTGGACACCCTCTCGGGCAGGCCCAAGCTCGTCTTCTCACGCCGCCAGCTCATCGACGCCGTATGGGACCACACCTGGGTCGGCGACGAGCACCTGGTCGACGTCCATGTCGCCCACCTCCGCAAGAAGCTGGGCGACGAGCCCAGC
>JAYSQH010000354.1:0-2156 GCA_043721655.1 Phycicoccus sp.
AGAAGTCAGGCGGACTTCGCCGGGGTGATTGCGGCAGCCACCTGAAGGGCGAACTCGCGCTGCGTCTTGAGCAACTCGATGGCGAGGTCATAGGCGTAGGTCGTCACGGCTTCGGCGCTGGGCAGCGAAGCAACGCCCGAGAGATCGGGGGTCGGCAGTGCGTCGGTGGCCTTGGTCCAGGCCTGAACAGCCTCGACGGTCAACTGGTTGCCCTGCTTGATGGTGGAGATGAGCTGCTCGCGAACCTGCTCGGCAAGCTGGGGGATCTCGCTCGAGGTAGGCACGGACTTGGCGCTGGTAACCATCGATTGCTCCTTGGAGTGTGGGTGGCTCGGGGTGAGGAACGGTTTTGCACACCATATCCACCGGGTGCTAGATATGTCAAGCGCCACCCGGGTATTTCAGGTGATCTTGGCTGAACGAGTCGCCAGCGGTTCTGGCTGGTTTGGGGGGTTCCGTCGTTTGTTGCGCATGCCGGATGGCCGGCGGAGCGGGTGGGTGGTGTCCAACTCCACTCCACGGAGGTAGGCCATCAGCGGGTGGCATCTGACCGAGAACCGCCAGTAGCGCTCTGATCTTGCTCCGGATGGCTTCAATCCGCGGGTTTGGGGTTGATGTCGGCGGTGGGCGTCCGAGACTGCCCGACGTTGCTGTCGGTGTCTCCTGGTCCTTGGTCGTGGGGGCGGTGCGGGTGTGTCAGGTGGGTGCGGGGAGTGCTCGTAGCCGAGCGAGCACGACAGCCAGGAGTCGTTGTCGTGGTTGGAGTCGTAGGACGTATTCGCGGGCGTGGGAGGTCAGCCGTCCGGGGATCGCTAGGAGCCGGTGGCGAAGGGTCTGGATGCGCATCCGGCCGGGGGCGTGGGCTTGGGTGTCCAGTCCGGTCAGCGATTGCAGCATCACGTTGAGGGCGCCGGCGAGCAGGCCAGCCCAGGTCCAGAGGGCATTCACGGCCGGGTCGGCTGAGGGCAGGTGGTTGAGCCCACCGCCGTGCTTGGCTTCGCGGAAGCGTTCCTCGATGGAGGTCCGGTTCCGGAACCAGGCTTCCAGGCCGACGAGGTCACCGTGGTCGGCGGGGATGTTGGTGACGATGAAGCTGACGGCCCAGACATGATCGGCGGCACCGCCGAGGGCGAGGGCAAGTTGGTCTTTGTGCACCGTCCGACGCCGGCGGGACCGGGGGTCGGCGCTGAGGTCTTCAGCAGCCACCTTGACCCGGCGGACGATCGTGTAGGTGCCGTCGGGCCAACCGGCCGGGGTGTAATCGCAGGCCGCGACCTGCGCGCCGGTCATGTCGCGGGCGTCCTGCCAGTCGCTATCGGGGATGGCCGAAAAGGCCCGCCACGCCGCACTGTTGCGCTTCGCCGCGATTGCGAAGTCACACCCCAGCTCGACGGCACCGTGGGCCAGGGCCGCGTCGAAGTAGCCGGCGTCAGCCCGGACCCGGGGTCGTCCGCAGACCTGCGTCGGGAGCACAGCCAGCGCCCGCTTCAGCAGCTCAACGGCGTGCGGTCGGACGTCGTCATTGCCGGCCATCAGGTCCATCGCCAACGGCAGCTCGGCCTGCGCCCAGCTCGCCAGGTGCACCCGGCCGGATCGGACACCGGCGTAGTTCCAGCCGACGCCCTGCTTGGTCCGGCCGTAGACCTCGATGTCGGAGGCGTCCAGGTCGATCGTTGGGTTGCGGGTCACCAGTGCGGCCCGGACCGAGGCGGGGACCAGCGCCAGCCAGCGGGTGTAGATGCTCGCCAGGCCAGCTTCGATGCCGAGCAGCCGGGCCGGCCCGAAGCAACCAGCGAGCCGACCCGCGGTCGTACTCGGTGCGACCGGGGCCTCGGTCAGCAAGCCACTGGCCGGATCGGTCCGGACCCGGTCCATCCCTGCCAGGCAGTCCTGCCCTGCCAGCTGCGCGGTAGCCATCCCGACCAGCAACTGCCCACCCGTCAGGCCGCGTGCGCGCTGCTTGATCGGCCCGATCCCACGATCGAGTTCGGCCACCAACCCGAGCCGGGCGGTGAGCTCATCGACCGCCGCAAGCCCCGCCAACCCGGTCACCGACACATCCGGAGCACCGATCCGCACACGCCGCTTCGGCTGCTTGGACTTCCGCGTGTTCCGCCGCATCTTCTTCACCGAGCAGGTGCCCTTCAATAAGGTCA
>JAYSQH010000355.1:0-2393 GCA_043721655.1 Phycicoccus sp.
CACCTCGGACCAGATTGCGAAACCACGCTGGAACTGCGCGATGGCCTCGTCCAGCGGGCCTGACTCACCTGCGGCCAGAGCCAGGATCGACGGCTCCCCCGGAGCGCCTTCGGGGGTCAACATGGCGCGGTCCAGGCCTGCTGAGAATGACGGACCCTCGGCCCGGATCACCACCACACGCACGTCCGGAGGGAGTCCCTCGCCGACCCCGGCTAGCGCCGTCCACAAGCTCGGCGCCTGGGAGTTGCGCCGTTCAGGACAGTCCAGGGTGATCGTCAGGACCGGACCCGACTGCTCGACCCGGAGCATCGGATGAGGTTGGGACTGCTCGGTTCTCAGCTGCTCGGAGTTCGACACGCCAGAGACTCTAGCGATCCTTGACCGCTAGGCGAGCGCGACGAGGTCCAGATAGTCCGGACCCCAATGGTCCTCGACACCATCAGGAAGCAGCAGGACCCGCTCAGGCTCGAGCGCGGCAACGGCACCCTCATCGTGGCTGACGAGGACGACGGCACCCTTGTACGTGCGCAACGCGCCCAGGATCTCCTCGCGGGAGGCCGGGTCGAGGTTGTTGGTCGGCTCGTCGAGCAGCAGGACGTTCGCCGCCGACACCACCAACATGGCCAGGGACAGACGCGTTTTCTCCCCGCCGGAGAGAACGCCGGCCGGTTTGTGCACGTCATCACCGCTGAACAGGAACGAGCCCAGGGTCTTGCGGGTCTCGACATCGCCCAGATCGGGCGACGCCGACCTCATGTTGTCCAGGACCGTCCGAGAGATGTCGAGGTTCTCGTGCTCCTGGGCGTAGTAGCCGATCTTGAGCCCGTGGCCGGGCTCGACCTCGCCCGTGTCGGGCTGGTCCACACCGGCGAGGATCCTCAGCAGGGTGGTCTTGCCGGCACCGTTGAGGCCCAGGACGACGACCCGCGAACCTCGGTCGATGGCGAGGTCGACGTCGGTGAAGATCTCCAGAGAGCCATAGGACCGGGACAGTCCTGAGGCGCTCAGCGGCGTCTTGCCACAGGAGGCCGGATCTGGGAAACGCAGCTTGGCCACCTTGTCCGTGACTCGCTCGCCCTCGATACCTGCAAGCAGCCTCTGTGCCCGCTTGGCCATGTTCTGGGCGGCCACGGCCTTCGTGGCCTTGGCCCGCATCTTGTCGGCCTGCGCCATCAAGGTGCCGGCCTTCTTCTCTGCGTTCAGACGCTCCCGCTTGCGGCGACGCTCGTCGGTCTCTCGCTGGAGCAGGTAGGACTTCCAGCCGATGTTGTAGATGTCCATCTCGGCCCGGTTGGCGTCGAGGTGGAACACCCGGTTGACGACCGTGTCGAGCATCGCGACATCGTGGCTGATGATGATCAGCCCGCCCTTGTAGGCCCTCAGGTAGTCCCTCAGCCACACGATCGAGTCGGCGTCGAGGTGGTTGGTCGGCTCGTCGAGGAGCAGGGTCGAGGCGCCCGAGAACAGGATCCGGGACAGCTCAACGCGGCGGCGCTGTCCGCCGCTGAGAGTCTCGAGCGGCTGACCGAGAACGCGGTCGTCCAGTGAGAGCGCCGAGGCAATCGCCGCCGCTTCGGACTCGGCCGCGTAGCCGCCCCGGGCCGTGAACTGCTCCTCGAGCCGGGTGTATCGGCTCATCGCCTTGTCGCGCCGCTCATCGTCCGCGCTGGCCATCGCCCCCTCGGTGTCGCGCATGTCACGAATGATCGAGTCCAGGCCTCGCGCGGACAGGATGCGGTCGCGGGCCACCATGTGTAGGTCCCCGGTGCGCGGGTCCTGGGGCAGATAGCCAATCTCGCCGGACGAGGTCACCTGACCTGAGGTGGGGGTGCCGACGCCTGCAAGAACCTTGGTCAGCGTCGTCTTGCCCGAACCGTTGCGCCCGACCAGCCCCACCCGGTCGCCGGGGGCGATTCGGAACGTGGCACCCTCCAGGAGCAGTCGGTGTCCTCCGCGCAGCTCGATGCCGGTGGCCGAGATCATGGCGGACTCCTGTCGAGGGTCTGGGGGTGAACGAGCGGTCAGAAAACGGCATACAGACACTCGCCGGTATGGCGGCCGCGCCGTGCTGGATTGGTTCCTAGTCTACGTGGAGCTGGCCACGGGCGATGACGCCGCGCAGGCCGGGTCGCAGCTAGGGTCGCAAGGGTGACTGCCCCCCTGACCGTCGGCTTCGATCTTGACCTCACGCTGGTCGACTCCCACGAGCGCATCATCAGCGCCTACATCCGTGCCCTGAGAGACCTCGGCGTCGAGGTGAGCAGCGACGACCTGGTGCCCCATCTCGGGATCCCCCTGACCCACACCGCCGCAGCCGTCGCCCCAGCCGTCGATGCCGACGCGATGGTGCTGCGATATCGCCACTACTACGACGAGCCGGATGCACCCAGGAC
>JAYSQH010000356.1:0-2775 GCA_043721655.1 Phycicoccus sp.
TTCGTAGATCCAGTGACTCGAAGCGACGAGTCGCCATGGTCAGAACGTACGTGAGACCACGAAGTCGCGCGCGACGCGGAGCAACCGGTCGTTGGCTTCGGTCTCGGCAATGGTGCAACGCACGCCTTCCCCGGCGAAAGGCCTCACAACCAGGCCCGCCTTGTCAGCCTGCGCGGCAAACGCCTCGGTGTCAGCGCCCAGCGGCAGCCATACGAAGTTGGCCTGGGTGTCGGGCACGTGCCAACCCAGGTGCCGCAGTTCGGCCACCACCCGTACGCGCTCCGCGACCAGGGCGTCAACCCGTTGCTGTAGCTCATCGAACGCGTCGAGGCTGGCGATGGCCGCCTGCTGCGCGATGGTGCTCACGCCGAAGGGCACGGCCGTCTTGCGCAGGGCCTCTGCCACCGGCTCGTGGGCCGCGGCATACCCCACGCGCAGCCCGGCGAGGCCGTAGGCCTTGCTGAAGGTACGCAGGACTGCGACGTTCGGCCGCGCGGCATACGTGGTGAGAGCGTTGGGGGCCTTGGCGTCGGTGACGAACTCGACATAGGCCTCGTCGATCACTACGAGGACGTCGCTGGGGACCTTGTCCAGGAACGCTGCGAGCTCGTCCTGGTGCACGGCCGGGCCGGTGGGGTTGTTGGGCGTACAGACCAGGATCAGCCGGGTGCGGGGGGTGATCGCGGCGGCCATCGCGCTGAGGTCGTGCCGGGCGTCGGCGTCAAGCGGCACCTGAACCGAGACCGCGCCCGCGATGGCCACGACGATCGGGTAGGCCTCGAACGAACGCCAGGCGTAGATGACCTCGTCGCCAGGGTCGCAGGTGGCGGCAACGATCTGGCCAAGAACGCCCACGCTGCCGGTGCCGGTGGCGATGTGCTCGGCCGGCACCCCGAGTGTCTGGGCGAGCTTGTGGGTCAGCTCGGTAACGGCCATGTCCGGGTAGCGGTTCATCTGCAGCGCGGCGTCGTGGACGACCTTGAGAACGCTGGGCAGCGGCGGGTAGGGGTTCTCGTTGCTGCTGATCTTGTATGCCGTGACGCCCTCGCGCGCCACCGTCGGGGCGCCGGGCTTGTACGCGGGGACGGCAGCCAGCGCTGTGCGGAGACGGACGGTATGGCTCATATCTGCACTGTATTGCCAGTTGGCCGCTGACCGAATCGGTTGATCGCATGCCACGATGGGCCCATGAAGTCGATCGCCATCAAGATTATTGTCAACGGTGCCGCCCTGTGGGTGGCGGCCTTCCTGCTCAAGGGCATCCACCTCAGCTCGAGCGGTGCCAATCAGCTGGTGACGATCCTGTGGGTGGCGGTGATCTTCGGCCTGCTGAACGCCTTGATCAAGCCGGTCCTCAAGTTCTTCTCGCTGCCGGTCATCATCCTGACGCTGGGGCTGTTCACGCTGATCGTCAACGCGGCGATGCTGGAGCTGACCTCGTGGTTCGCCGGCCAGTTCAGCCTCGCGTTCAGCGTCGACCACTTCTTCTGGGACGCGGTGTTCGGCTCGATCATCATCACCGTCGTGTCGATGATCCTGAACCGTGCGCTGCCCGACAGCCGCTAGCCCCACGCCCACCCCCACCCCCACCCCCACCCCCACTTCCCGACCGAACACCCTGCCGGCACCGTTTCGAGGTTGTTCACCGCCTGAAACGGTGCCGGCGCGGTGTCCTGTTGAGATGCAGACGCGTTGTCCACATGGGTTGGCGGGATGCATTCGTCATTGACAGGTTGCGCCGGCTCTCTGTTGTCGCGCGGCGCTGCCCCTGACTGTCATGAGATGTATGACGTGTCCCCAGCCTTGGTTAGCCTGCCGTCGTCCTTCACCACGTCCGAGGCGGTGACGGGCGGTATCTCGCGCCGCGTCCTGTCCCGGCTCGTGCGCCGTGGGCAGTTGATCCACGTGCAGCGAGGTGTCTACCAGCAGAACCCCAGTGCCCAAGGTGTGTGGGAGAGGTGGCAGATCCTCGAGCTTGAACACCTTGCGCGGTGTCGGGGCGCCCTTCTCGCTCACCCGGGTCACGCGCTGAGCCACCAAAGCGCCGCTCTGGCCATGGGCTGGCCCGTCATGCTGCACCCCGACATGCCAGTGCACCTGACGGCGCTCACGGTCCGACCGAGGTCGCGGCGGGTCGCCGATACTGTTCTGCACCATAGCGATTCGATCCTCAATGAGCTGGTCGAGCTGGGCGATCTCCGACTCCTCACACCTGACCGGGTCGTCGCCGACTGTCTCCGGACGATGCGTCCCGCTGGTGGCGTGGCCGTGGCCGACGCGGCTGTTCGTTCCGGCGCGACATCCATCAAGGACGTTCGGCGCATGATCCACGCGCAACGACGATGGCGGGGCCGGCCGCGAGCGGTTGCGGCACTGAGCCTTGTCGACCCGCTGCGTGAGACCTGGCTCGAGTCCTACTCGTTCGTCACGCTTCAAGAGCTCGGGGTGGAGCTGCCAACGCCGCAGGTGGACGTCTTCGACGAGTGGGGACGTTTCGTGGGCAGGGTGGACGGCATGTGGATCTCCGATGGCGTGGTCGGTGAGGCCGACGGCCAAGGCAAGTACCTCCTGGGCCTGACAGATGGCGACGACTGCAGTGGTCGGGCCGCCGCCCTCCGCGTGGTCGCCGAGAAGGTCCGGGAGGACGATCTGCGAGGACTCGGGCTCGAGGTCGTCCGTTGGGACACGGCCCAGATCCGCGACGAGCCGACCGCCGTGGCCCGGCGCGTTGCCGCCGCCAGGAGCCGGGGCGACCTGGCGCGATTCACCGGTCGC
>JAYSQH010000357.1:0-3463 GCA_043721655.1 Phycicoccus sp.
GGAGATGTGCCACTGGAAGCACGTCGCGATCGCCGCCGATATCGAGATCTTCTTCTGTGACCCGCACTCACCCTGGCAGCGGGGTACGAATGAGAACACTGCCTGCTGCGCCCGTACTTCCCCAAGGGCACCGACCTGGGCGTGCACAGCGCTGCCGACCTCGACTGGGTCGCCGCCGAGCTCAATGACCGACCGCGCAAACGACTAGCGTTCAAGAAACCGATCGAACAGATCGGCGAGCTCCTGTTGCGATGACCGCCAGAATCCGCCCATCGCTCTTCGGGACGTCCGACTTGCCTTGCGATCGCGAGTAGTACCCGGGTAGCATCGCAGTATGAAACTTAGTGTGAGCCTGCCGGAGGAGGACGTAGCCGTTCTGGACGAGTATGCCCACACCTCCGGTCTACCGTCTCGTTCCGCGGCCCTACAGCACGCGATCCACCTGCTTCGTCACGCCGATCTCGAGCAGGATTACGCATCGGCTTGGGACGAATGGGAGTCATCGGGCGATCAAGCGTTGTGGGAAACCACGGCAGCCGACGGGCTCGCCGATGCAGCGCGGTGAGGTACGTCTGATTGACCTCGAGCCGACGCGAGGCAGTGAAGCCAACAAGCGCCGGCCCGGCATCATCGTGAGCAACGACCGGGCCAACGCCACAGCCGACCGACTCGGGCGCGGTGTCGTGACCGTAGTACCCGTGACCAGCAACATCGCCCGGGTCTTCCCATTTCAGGTTCTTCTCCGGGCGAACGCAACCGGCTTACGTGTCGACTCAAAGGCTCAAGCCGAGCAGGTGCGTTCGGTGGCCGTCGAACGCATCGGACCTGTTTTGGGTCGGGTCCCGACGCAGCTCATGGCGGAGGTGGACGAGGCCCTCCGCCTGCACCTGCAGCTGTAGCGCAACAGGATCCGCTTTCGTTGAAGGTGGATCCGGCGGCTGAGGCTGTCGCTTAATCCCCGGCTGCCGTTCGGTTTCCGGGACTCACTCTGGGGGTGCTTCCCATGACTACTCGGAGACGGCGATCGTCGGGCCGAACTTTCCGATGTGCTCCCACACCCCGTTTGCGTGGCGATCCAGAACCACGATTCGGAGTCTGTGGGCTTTCGCAACTCCGAGAACCCATTCCATCGCTTCAGTGTCGTCACCAAGTTTGATCGTTTCGAGCTCTGCCCCTGAATCGCTCGAGGCTCTGTAGGCCCAGGAACGTCCCGCCGTTGAGGACCGATACCCCAACACTGAGGATGATCACCAGGAGCAGCTTGGAGACGATCATCGCGGCAACGAACTCGATCCATCGGCGCACCCAGCTGCGGGTGATGTCTGCAGCAGCACCGGAGAAGGCCAGCGGGGCGAGCACTGCGGCGATCAGGATCATCATCTTTCGGGTCATCATCGCCGCCCAGACCATGACGGACGCGCACAGGATCACGATGGAGAAGATCAGTGCCAGTGCAGGGTTGGCAACGGATACAAGCTGCGCGAAGGCCAGCTTGTCGCCGACACCGCGGATGTTCGTCCCCATCGTGTAGCTGACGACGCTTGCACTGAGCGCGTCGGTGGCCGCGATCAGGAGCTTGGCGCTAGCCAGGGCAAAGGCTGAGCCGAGGAAGCTGATGAGCAGTCCTCGCACCCCCCGTCCCAGTCCTCCCGGCTCGCGGCGCAGAGTCGCTGTGATGACCTGGATCAGGAACAGGCCCAGGCACAAGACGGCGGCTATCGCTGCTGTTGCGGCGAGCTCCTTGGCCAGTTCTGGTGATCCGAGATCCAGACTGGTGGCCGAGTCGATCTCGTCCCACAGCCACGTTGTCGTGGTGAGCGCGGCGGCGCCGAAGTAGCCGGCGATGTGGGAGAAGGCGGAGTCGGCTACTGCGGCCGCACCGCCGGTGATCGCCTGGCCGACCTGACAGATCGGGTTCAGGGCCTGCAGGCCCTCGCAGCTCATGATTGGCTGACAAGAACTGCGTCATAGGTGATCGCCCCGACGAACCCCCAGTTCGGCCGTGCGGGTGGGCCTTGAAGGTTCAGGGCGAGGGCGACACTGGTGACGATCTTGCGCTCGAGGCCCGCCTCGGTGCTGTGGAGCGTGACCAAAGCGGTCACCTCACGCGCGGTGACGCCGGGGTCGCTGATCTCGCCGGCTGCGATCGCGGTTGACCAGGGCACCGGTTCGATCACGCGTTGGATCTCGACCGTGGTGCGCCCCTGGCGCAGTCCCAGGGAGGTCCAGCCGGCAATCGTCGGGACCGGCGGCGCCGGTCCTGACGACACCGAGAAGACCGCCCACTTGGATCGCAGCTCGGGTGGGATCAGCCCAACGACCCTTGGCTCACTGGTCGCGGCTGACTCTGCCTGCACCCAGCCGAGCAGGTCGTCCCGAGGCGTGACGTAGTTCTGGGTGAGGAGCTCCCTCACGAACGCGGACGCATACAGGTCGGGCTGCAGACTTGCCTCGCCCGCAATGCGGTTGCGACTGATGGAGATGCGCGGTTCCACCGGCGCGCTGTTCCGCAGTTGATCCACCTCGTCATAGACCGCCTTGGCCTGCTCCGTAGGCACCTGCGGCTCGACGGCGCGCGCATCGCGGCGTACCTGCGACGGCTGGGAGCTGTCTGCGGGCTTCGCAGCTGGGCCACTCGACATACGGATGACTGCTGCCACGCCAAGGGTGAACAGTGTGGCCACGACGACGAGAATGGTTGCGGCTACAGCGATCTGTCGCGGCCGGGTTGTCGCCGTCATGGGGTGTGGCCGCATCAGCGGACTGCCCCGCCGGCTGTGCTGAAGAAGGTGACCAGCGTGTTGGCGGCGCCGATGAGCATCGCGGCGGCGCCGGCGACCAGGACCCCGGACTTCCCGCGGCCGGCCACGTGAGGGTTGGCTGAGTGCGAGCCGACCGCCCAGGCGATGGCTGACAGCGCGACACCGGCAACTGCGGCGATCAGCCCGAACGTCATGAGCGCTCCGACAATCTTCTCGAGTGCGACGATGCCGGGCAGGCCGTTGGTGTTGGGGTTGATGTCCACAGATGGCAGGACCATCGGATTGCCTTTCGCCAGGGGCGGGCCTGTCCCGCGCACGCTCTGGGCTACGACGGGGGTGGGTCACCATCGGGCCAGGGCGGGTCAGGCGATGTGTCGCAACGCCGAGATGCCCTTGGCGGTATACGACTTGAACGTCACGACCTTCACCACGTCGCCGGTGTGCGGAGCGTGGATGACAAGTCCTTCGCCGATGAACATGCCGCGGTGACCCGGTGAGGCGAGCGAGCCGTCGCTGCCCGGGATGAGGACCAGGTCGCCAGGGCGCAGGCTGGACTCGGCGGTCGCCGTGCCGTCGTTGCGCTGGGTGTAGGTGGTTCGAGTGAGGGCGACCCCACCGTGCGCCCAGGCGCTCAGCGTCAGTCCCGAGCAGTCGTACGCGCCGGGACCCGTGGCGCCCCAGACGTAGGGCTTGCCGCGTTG
>JAYSQH010000358.1:0-2027 GCA_043721655.1 Phycicoccus sp.
ATGCTGGGCACGTAGACGCACTCGCCCGCCTCCGTGGCCGCGGCTATGAACGGCGGCGAGCCACGCGGCATACCGGCGAGGTTGCCGGGGCGGGGGAGCGCGACGAGGACGGCGCGCTCACCCAGGTCTCGCCAGAGCGACAAGCGGTCGACGTCGCCCTTCACATGGTCGACGTCGGGGTGGGCCCGGTCCACAACGTCCTCGACCCGCAGCTGCCCGGCATACGCTGCGGTCGCCCACAGCGCGAGTCGGACGGACACGGGGAGGACGGACACCGCTCAACTGTAGGTGGCAGTGAAGGAGACGTCGTTGACCGGCTTTGGTGGGCAGTGGCCTAGGGTCAGGCAATATGAGCGACGTCCTCGAATTCGCCGGCGTCAGTGTGGTCCGCGGCAACACCACGTTGCTTGACGACATCACATGGGAGGTCGAGGAAGGCCAGCGGTGGGTCGTGCTCGGGCCTAACGGGGCCGGCAAGACCACGCTCCTGCAGCTGGCGGCGGGTCGGATCCATCCCACGACAGGGGTCGCAGGGGTTCTCGGCGAGGTGCTCGGCGCGGTCGACGTCTTCGAGCTGCGGCCTCGAATCGGCCTGTCCAGCGCGGCAATGGCCGAGCGGCTCCCCGTCGATGAGCTGGTCAAGGATGTCGTCGTCACCGCTTCCTACGGCATCGTGGGGCGCTGGCGCGAGCGCTACGACGAGCTCGACCATGCCCGTGCCGCCGCCTTGCTCGAGGCACTGGGCGTTGTTCACCTGAGCAACCGAACGTTTGGCACCCTCAGCGAGGGGGAGCGCAAGCGAGTTCAGATAGCACGGGCGCTGATGTCCGACCCCGAGCTGATGCTGCTCGACGAGCCAGCCGCCGGCCTCGACCTTGGCGGTCGGGAGGACCTTGTGGCGCGCCTGGCTGCATTGGCAGCCGACGTCGAGGCCCCCGCGCTCATTCTGGTGACCCATCACGTGGAGGAGATCCCGCCGGCGTTCACCGACGTGCTGTTGATGCGAGAGGGTCGCATCGTTGCGGCAGGGCCGGTCGAGATCACGCTGACCGCCGAGAATCTTTCCCGGACTTTCGGGATGCCCCTGGTGCTTGAGCGTCACGGCGAGCGATGGTCGGCGCGCGCCGCACTGGAGGTTGCCGCGCCTGGCAGCACGCCTGCATAAACTGGCCCGAAATATCCAGTACGTACACCCAATGACCACTACGATATTGATCACTGAGTACGGGAGGGAACGGTATGTCGTGGTTCAGTGACAACAGCTGGCTGGCATGGGTCGGACTGGCCCTGGCCTTGGGGGCGATCGAGGTCATCAGCGTCAGCTTCGTCTTCTTCATGCTGGCCGGAGGCGCGCTGGCAGGGGCGCTTGTGGCAGCGGTCGGCGGCCCGCTCCCCGCTCAGGTGGTGGTGGCGGTTGCGGTTTCGGCAGCGCTGCTCCTGACGGTCCGCCCCATCGTCAAGCGCCACTTCCTGGTGCCCGAAGGCACCGGTGGCATCGGTTCGGTCGCACAGGTCGGTCGCTCGGCGCTGGTGCTGCAGACCGTCACCGAGCACGACGGTCGAGTCAAGCTCGGCGGTGAGACGTGGTCGGCACGTACGGCCCCGGGCTCCGCGCTGTGTCTGCCCGGACAAGAGGTCCGGGTAGTTTCCATCGAGGGGGCCACCGCGATCGTGAGCGTCGCGGACGGTCGGGAATTGGAGTAGTCCGTGTCATCTGGAAACGCAGCTCTGTTGGTTCTTGTGCTTCTCGTGGTGTTCGTGGTCATCGTCATTGTTCGGACGGTGAAGATCGTGCCGCAACAGGTGTCGCTGATCATTGAGAGGCTCGGCAAGTTCTCGAGAACTCTCGAGGGCGGCCTCCACTTCCTGGTGCCGTTCGTCGACAAGGTGCGCGCCAGCGTCGACCTGCGCGAGCAGGTCGTGTCGTTCACGCCGCAGCCGGTGATCACGTCGGACAACCTCGTGGTCAATATCGACACGGTCATCTACTACTCGGTCATCGACTCCAAGTCGGCGGTGTACGAGAT
>JAYSQH010000359.1:0-2450 GCA_043721655.1 Phycicoccus sp.
CGAAGTCATCATGGCTACGCCGACGTGGGCTTCGGGGGGCTATGGCAACCGGCTGGTCATCGACCACGGCCTCCAGCGTGGGATCAACCTGACGACGGCTTACAGCCACCTGTCCAGCTTCGTGGTCACCGTGGGCCGGGTGACCCGGGGTCAGCTGGTGGCATACGTCGGCACGACGGGCCTTTCGACCGGTTGCCACCTGGACTTCCAGACACGTGAGGATGGCATTCCGGTCAACCCACCTTCCTGGCTCTGATCGCGCCACGTCGCATCAGTCTTGATCCACGGTGACTTTGACGGACGCTAGACGCATGGCGGGCTCACCTGAAAGACGCTCAGCAGCAGCGAAGATGTGCAAATGGACGCGGTGAGGATCCACCCTTCGTGAATGGGAGTGGTCCGTGGTCGCTCTCTCGCCCATCTCGCCGAAGGCAAGAAGGACGACAGGGACACGGTGCTTTCGGCGCGCTGGTGGTGTGCGGGCGGCGCTAGCGCGACGTCCCCGACTGCCTGAAACCCGGCAGTGGCGGCCAGCGCAAGTTTTCGGCGTCGATGAGCAGCTCTAGCTTTCGCCACCGGGTTCCCCTCGACAAAGGGTTGACCGGGGCGTTCAGGCGACGTATGAGGCAAAATCGCGCGGGACTGATCGTCACAAGCGCCGATCGTCTTATGGAGACAGTTCGTGGGGCGCTTGTGATTTTCGTCGTTCGCCAAGGATGTTCGGGATCGGCGACGGCGAACCACGCCGTCCTGTGCCCAGCTGCCACGCTCGGCCGGGTAGTCACGGACCTCGTCAGTCACGGTGACGTTGCGCATCTTCTGGACCAATGCGCCGGGCCCTCGCCTGCCTTGACCCAAGCGACCGCTTGGGAGTGCTTCTTTAGGGAACCTTCACCGTTGCCCTGCCCTTGGCTTCATAAACCGACGCGAGGCTGGAGGCCCCAAGATCTTCGGGCCGCGGCGAGAAGCCTGCTCATGGCCGGGAGGCAGTAAGAGAAGGAGTGGTGGAGATGCTGGACTTCCTCGCCCGCAACTGGGTACTGATCCTCGCCTTGGCAGGGATGGGATTCATGCATTTCGGAATGCATGGTGGCCACGGAAAGTCCAGTCACACGGGCGGACATGTCCAAGAGCGCGCCCAGGACAACGCGGACGGAACCAAGGTCAGCTCTGCAGGGGGTGTGCAGGACAGGCCGGCATCCTCTGTCACCAGTGTGAAGACGGAGGATGCGCCCCGCAAGCGTGGCTGCTGCTGACCGTTCGGCTAACTTAGCCGCTCAGCGCAGGAACAACACCACGATGGCCGCCAGGGACACGAGCCTGTTGCTGCGCTGAACCCGACCCAAGAAATGGTGAGCCTTCCGACCAGCGGGCCGGCGCCCCACCCCGACCGCTCAGATGCCTCTCCTAGCCATCGGTACTGGGAGATCGCTGGCTCCATGGATGGCGCCAGCGGTCACATGCCCCTCGGCCACGAAAGATTCGGGACCGCGGCTCCAATGGCAGGTTTGTGGTCGCAAGGCCTGCACGGGAACAGGTAGGCCGCGGAGGGGTGAGAGAGTCTTGGTGGTGCATCCGCGCGAGTCCCCTGTCAGGTCCTATGTCGACCATCTGACCGTCATCCGATGGGGCTGCGCAAGGGTGGCCACAGGCGGACTTCGCCTTGCCACGCGGGTGGCCGTGCAGCCGTTTGAGCACATGTGGGTCAGGTGCTCCCCACGCCTCGATCTGCTCATCCGGTCCGGTCACGGCCGACCCTCACCCGCGGCGGGACTGGCGTCAAGCATTGGGGTGTCGGCTGGGACATCGCTGCCCTGATCACCCGGCGCGTCGTCCTGGGCACGGCGAGCAATCGAATGGGGTGCCGCCGGGAAGTCGCAGGTCTGCCCGCCGGTGAGGGTGGCGGCTCTCCCAGCGACGGTGACGCGCACCTGGGGGTTGGCGGCGCAGGGGTGGACGGTCAACCGCAGTGATTGGTGGTCGATGGACACGTCGATGCGTTGCCCGCGGTGAGCGACCTGGAAATGTGCGCGTCGCAGTCCGTTGGGCAGTTGCGGGTCGAAGGTGAGGGTGTCGTCCTGGGTTCGCAGGCCCGCAAAGGATCGGGTGATGATGTCGATGGTGCCGGCCATGGCGCCGAGGTGGATGCCCTCTCTTGTGGTCCCTCCCTGGGTGTCGTCCAGGTCGGCGGCCAGAGAGTCGCGGAAGATCCGCCACGCCCGTGCCGGGTCCATGCGGGCGAGAACGGACGCGTGCACGACCCGGCTGAGGGTGGAGCCGTCGGCGGTGCGGGCGAGGTAGTAGTCGACCGTGCGGGTCAGGGCGTCCGTTGTGGTGGGGTAGCCGAGCCCCTCGAGTGTCTCGAGTAGCCTGTCCAGCCCGAGAAGGTAGACGAGCATGAGGACGTCGGCCTGCTTGGCGAGCTTGTACCTATTGGTCGAGTCGCCCTC
>JAYSQH010000360.1:0-3073 GCA_043721655.1 Phycicoccus sp.
ACGTGTGCCACCTGCCACACCTTCCCCCAGGTCGGTTCCAGCGCCGCCAGCTTCCCGCTGGGGGCCAAGCCAGCCAACCACAAGGACAAGCTCTACGTGTTCAGCCACAAGTTTGCGACCCAGAGTCGTACATCGGTCGGGACGTCGTGCGCTGCCTGTCATGCGCCCACCTACTGTGCGAACTGCCACAACAGCGGTGCGATCAAGGTGAAGCACACCGAGATGCTCTACAAGCACCCCAGCGCCATCATCGCCGCCGGTGGCGTGACGTCTTGCGCGTTATGCCACCAGAAGGTCTCCTGCGCACAATGCCACAAAGGCCCTGTCCTTGAGCCAGTGACGCTGCCACCGGGGCCGCACCCACCGGCCATCAAGCCGACGCCGGTATCATGACCATCTCGCGGGCACCAGAGATGGGTGAGGCCGAGGAGTGGCTCACCGTCCAGGACGCATGCGCACTGATCGGCGTATCGCCGGCCACGCTGCGTCGGTGGAGCGCAGCAGGGGACGTCCAGGCGTTCACAACTCCTGGCGGCCACCGCCGGTTTGCCCGCTCGACGATCCTGGGCCTGCTGCCGACCGACCGCCGGCAGCGTCCCACCCTCGAGCACCTCGGCGAGACACCCGAGCACATGATGCGCGTATTCCGTCGTCACCTGGCTCAGGTCTGCCGCGGCGTGGGCTGGTTGGAAGGGCTCAGTGAGGACGAGATGGAGCCGCTGCGCGACCACGGGCGCCGGATCGCGAGCTCGCTGCTGGTGGCCATCGACGCGGTGACCCAGGACGAGCGTCGTTCGGCGATGCAGAAGGCCGCGGGTGCCGCGACGGAGTACGGCCGTCTGGCTGCCCGGGGGGCCGGCGAGATTCGCGAGACCGTCGAGGCGTTTCTCCGGTTCCGCATGCTCTTCCTGGGCGAGCTGGCCCAGGTAGCTCGACGTCGCGGGCTCGACACCATCGAGTCCACCAACCTGCTCGTGACAGCGACGCAGGCGATCGACCAGCTGCTGGTCGCGCTGATGGCCGGCCACGCGAGCGAGCTGGCCGACAAGGCCTCCAAGGCCTCCTATGCCTCCGAAAGGGATGGCACATGATCACCATGTCACCAGTCGCTGCAGTGGTAGGGCCGCCCGCGGGCGGCAGGTGCCCGAGCGGCGACGCGGTCCCACAGGCGCCAGAAGTGTTTGCGTGCCCCCCGGTCCAGGCACCGCCAGCCACCGTCGTCGCACTCATCGCCCACGCGCGGGGGGTTCCCAGCGTTGCCCGCGAGGCGTTCGCCGCCAAGTGCCACGCACTGCAGGCCGATGACGCCGTGATCATCGTGCACACCTGCCACCGCGTTGAGCTCTATGTCGCTCTCGACTCGTTTAACGAGGCCGACCTTCCAGAGCTGCCAGCCGGTGGAGAGCGCCTCGATGACGCCGCCGCGGCAAGTCACCTGATCAGCGTGGCCTGCGGCCTTCAGAGCGCCGTCCTGGGTGAGGACCAGGTGTTGCACCAGGTCCGCGAGACCTACGTCCTGCGTCACTCCGAACGCCCTCTGAACCCAGTGCTGGACCGTCTTTTCCAGGTCGCGCTGACGGCCGGACGTCGGGCGCACGAGTGGTTCGGCGGCGCGAAGAGGTCGCTGGGCGATGCCGCGCTGGACGAGATCGAGCAGCAGGCCGGGGCGCTCAAGGGCCACCCGTTCCTCGTCGTCGGGGCCGGGAGCATGGGCCGGCTCACCGCCCAGGCAGCAGCCCGGCGTGGGGCACAGGTCATCGTGACCAGCAGGACCGCCGAACGAGCCGTCTGCCTGGCCAACAACGTCGGCGGGCGCGCGGTCGAATCCGTCGACGGCTCGCTGCCGCCCGTCATCGGGGTGGTCGTCGCCCTGTCAGGCCCGTGGCAGATCCACGCACTTGATGCCCAGCGTCTGGTCGACAGCGGAGTTATCGTCGTCGACCTGTCTTCGCCGCCGGCCGTTCCGGACTCCCTGCAGGCCCGTCTGGGCGACCGCTTCGTCTGCATCGACGACCTCGCCTGGGGCGCTCAGGCCGAGCTGCCGGGCGGGCTGCGTGACCGTCTTGAGCAGCTGGTGGGCGGCTCAGGCCGGGAGTACTGCCGGTGGCTGCTCGCGCGCGACTCGACCCCCGCCATACAGGCAATGTCCGAAGCAGCAGAGGGGCGACGGGTCAGCGAGCTGGAATGGCTGCTCCGGCGACTGCCGAACCTGACCGAACAGGAGCGCGCACTCATCGACCAGATGACCCACCGGCTGGTGGGCGGCATCCTGCACGCACCCAAGTCCGCCCTGCGGCTCGACGAGAGCGGCACCCTGGGCCGGGCGGCCTGGGAGCTGTTCGGGCTATGACAGCCACGTGGACAACCCAGGCAGAAAGAGCGCGATGACACTCACCAAGGCGACCCGTCACAGCCCCAAGGAGCTCATCACCGTGCCAGTTGCGGGAATGACCTGCACGGCCTGTGAACGGCGCATTTCCAAGGCCCTGACCGCGTTGCCCGGCGTCGTCTCGGCGAGCGCCTCCACCCGCAAGGGCACGGCAACTCTCATCGTGACCAGCGAGGCCAGCCGGACGGCTATCGACGCGGCCATCCTCAAGCTCGGGTACCGGGTCGGGGGATCGCCGTGGTTCAACCGCGACGGCCAGGTATGGCGCAGCGCCCTGGCGGCATCCGTCGTCGTGGCCGCGCTCGTGTGGCTGGTCGGTTTCGGGGACCTCACCTCAAAGCTGGGTGATCTCAGCACCGGCGGTCTGCTCCTCGTCCTCGCTCTTGGCCTGGCTGCAGGGATGTCCACCTGTATGGCGATGGTCGGTGGCATCGTTCTCGCCATCTCGGCCAGTGCCGCCGGGCGAGCCGAGGCGAAGGGCACGTCCGCGCGAACCTCGGCCTGGCGGATCAACCTCGCGTTCCAGGCGGGTCGCATCGGTGGTTTCGGCCTGCTCGGTGTCGTGCTGGGCGCGCTCGGGGGAAGAACAGCCATGCCGCAGCCAGTCGTGGTGGCTCTGATGGCCGCGGTTGCCCTCACCATGCTGTTGGTAGGCGTGCGACTTACCGAGCTGTCGCCACGAAT
>JAYSQH010000361.1:0-9269 GCA_043721655.1 Phycicoccus sp.
CGGTTCCCCCTGACCTAGATGCAATCCTGACCAGCCCGGCGCGAAACCACCCGTCATACAGGAGATGTATGGCGTGTGGCTGCGATCGGGGTTCCGAGATGCCCTGGGTGGCAACGGGTTTCAGCTCGTGGCGGTAGGCTCCACCAACGTCGGACGGCCGGGCTGCTCGCCGCCACGCGCCTCAAGATAGCTGTTCTTCGGGACCATGACCTTGCGCTTGAAGATGCAGACGAGCGTGCCGTCCTGCTTGTATCCCTTGGTCTCGACATGCACGACGCCACGGTCGTCCTTGGACGTGGACTCCCACTTGTCGAGAACAGTGGTCTCGCCATAGATCGTGTCCCCGTGGAAGGTCGGCGCCACGTGACGCAGCGACTCGATCTCGAGGTTGGCGATGGCCTTGCCAGAGACGTCGGGGACGCTCATGCCCAGCAGCAGCGAGTAGATGTAGTTGCCGACCACGACGTTCTGCCCGAACTGCGTCGTCCCGGCATAGTTCGCGTCAAGGTGCAGCGGGTGGTGGTTCATGGTCAGCAGGCAGAACAGGTGGTCGTCGTACTCCGTGACCGTCTTGCCTGGCCAGTGCTTGTAGACCGCGCCGACGTCGAACTCTTCGTAGCTGCGCCCGAATTGCATAGTCGCCATCGTGCCACGTCGGTCAGGTGGCCTGGCACCACAAGCCTCCAGCAGATAGCGCAGCACACCTTGGTGCCTTCACGGCGCACGACGCGTACGACTCCGGCTACCACCGAGAGTCCCTGAGCAAGCTCGTGCGCGCCGGCCGGGCCCTGCGAGTGGGACCGAGCGCGTATGTCGACCGCCTCTGTTACGAGGCTGCCTCACCTGAGCGCCGGCACGAGATGGCGACCCGCGCCGTGGTGCGGACATTCGACGGCCGGGTCTATGCCAGCCACTACTCGGCGCTGACGCTGATGTCGTTGCCCGTCTATGGCGCCCCTTTGGACCAGATCCACGTGACGCGGGCAGCCGACTCGTTGAGTCGACGTCGTCGCGGGGTCTCCATCCACACGGCATACGCCCCAGGTGCTGGTCTCCTGATCGGCCGCACTCCCTGCGTGACCCCTGCTCTTGCCATCCTGGGTGCAGCGATGACCTGTGGCATCGAGACGGGGTCGTCGCGGCTGACGCGGCCCTCTCCAACGGCAAAACGACAGCCGGTGACCTCCAGACCTGGCTGAGCAAGCTCTCAGGACATCGTGATGTGACCCGCGCGCAACAGGCTGTGCGGTTGGCAGATGCGAGGTCCGAGTCGGTCGGCGAGTCACGAACTCGTCTGTTGCTCAACGCGATCGGCTTTCAACCCACGCCCCAGGTCGAGATCCGCGACCAACACGGCAGGCTGGTCGGACTGGTCGACTTCTTGCTGGAACGCGAGCGGCTCGTCATCGAGTTCGACGGGCTGATGAAGTATGCCGATGCCAACGGGCGTGAGGCGCTGGCGGCCGAGAAGTCTCGTGAGGACCGGCTTCGCGCACTCGGCTACGAGTTCGTCCGGCTGACGTGGGCCGATCTGTCCAGACCGGCAGCCGTCGAACGCCCACTCCGGCTGGCGCTTGCCCGGGCCTCAGGTCGGCGGGCCAGCTGACTGCGGACTTGGCCACATAGCGCAGGTCCGTCATTGATGGAGCGCCCGCGTGGCTGCGCTATCAATGACGAGCCTGCGCTGTCCCGAGAGCGTCTACTCGCGGGCGTCGCCAGCTGAGCGTCTCAGCGCCCGTTTCTGTCCACGATCGAGCTCCGACCGCAAGGGTCTGGCCAGGAACGTGCCCATGCTGACACCTGCGGCGAGCCCCATGCCGACACCCGCGGCACCAAGAAGTGTCGTCAGGCCTGTGCTCAACCCTTCGCCCGGCAAGCGCTCCACGATCTCGAAGAGGCCGCGGTAGACCATCAGGCCCGGCATCAACGGCACGATCGCCGCCATGCTCAGCGCCAGGGCCGGGACCCTCAGACGACTGGCCGCCACCTGTGACAGAAACCCTGCGGCCAGCGCGGCCAGGGAGCTGGCTGCCACCGCACCGATGCCAACGTCGGTCGCGCCCAGGTAAACGAGCCAGCCCAGCCCGCCGGTCAGGGTGGAGTAGAGCACGGTACGCATACCGGCATAGGCCGACACGGCGAACATTCCTGAGACCACCATCGCGGCAAGAACCTGGACCCCGGTGTTGGCGGACAGCGGCGTGTCGGCGGTCAGCTGCATCGGGGCCCCGGACCGCCGGGCGATCGCCAGGACGGCAGCGATGCCGACGACGATGCCAAGCGTCAGCACCAGAACCTCGAAGACGCGGGCACCTGCGGTCACGTAGTAGCCATCAATAGCGTCCTGAGCAGCACCGACGACGGACAGCCCTGCGAGCAGCACCACGATGCCTGAGGCAACGACCAGTGACGGCGAGATCCCCTGCAAGCCGGGCACCCCAGCCGAAGCGGCGGCGAACAAAGCCACGGCCACGCCGGTCGGAATGGCACCGCCTGCCGCCTGGGTGAAAAAAGCGGCGATCCCCCGGCGCGCCAGCCAGTGCTGCACCCGGTCAGCTACTGCAGTCGACACGAAGCTCAGAAGCATGATCAGCCAGGAGCCACCGAAGAGTGCTGCCGCCGCCGCCGCCAACCCAGCCAGCGAAGCCGTCACCACCCAGCGCCGATAGGGGTGCGGGGACTGGATCAGGGCGTCGAAGCGGTCCCGGGCAACGTCGATCTCAGCCGGCTCCTCGGCGATGTCCCGCACGAGCGTCTGGAGTCGCTCCAGACGGGTCAGGTCGGTTGAGCGCGCCTTGACGCCGCGCATCACGGTCATCGGGTCGGCATCGGGGCCCCGGTGGTACGACACCGAGATGGACGTGAAGGTCACGTCTATGTGAACCGAGCGAAGACCGTAGGCGTCGGTCAGCCGAAGTGCCGTCGCAACCACGTCGGAAGCCGAGGCGCCGGTGGACAACAGCGTCTCACCGACCCGCATGGCAAGGTCGATGACAGCCCGCGCAGTGCGCTGGTCCACCCCGTCAGAGGTTTGACTGCCCTGCCAGAGGGCGACCAAGTCAGTGGGTATGTCGCTGTCCCGAACCGCACGCCCGGCCCGGTCACGCAACGACCTCCCTGCGAGGCGGGAACGCGGCCGGCGTGGTCTTGGGGTGGTCAGTGACACGAGACCACTGTTGCAGAGCGATGACAGAGGGCACATTGCACCGTGGCACGATGTGCGGGTGAGCGAAGAACAGCGAAAGTCAGAAAGCCGTGGTCGCCCCACCACCGACGAGTTCCGTGCCTTCGTGGCCACTGGATGGGCTCCACGTTCCAGCGCCAGACGCGCCCAGGCAGAGGCGACCCCGTACGCCGCAAAACGCCGTGACGTGGTCTCGGCCGCATTCCCCGGCGAGCGGCTCGTCATACCGGCCGGTGGTCTGAAGGTCCGCAGCAACGACTGCGACTACGTCTTTCGCCCGCACAGTGCCTTCGCTCACCTGACCGGTTTCGGCAGCGATCGCGAGCCCGACGCCGTCCTGGTGCTCGAACCGCTCGCGGACGGCTCGCACGAGTCGATCCTGTACTTCCGCCCGCTGGCCGAGCGTGACACCGAGGAGTTCTTCGGGGACTCCCGCTATGGCGAGTTCTGGGTTGGCGCCCGCCCCGGCCTGGCGGACATCGAGGCAGAGTTCTCGCTGTCCGCGCGGCACATCGACGACTTCGCGGACGCGGTGGGCAAGGACGTCGGAGCGACCGTGATCCGGATCGTTCGCGACGCCGACCGGGACCTCACTGCTGCCGTCGACGCCCTCCGGGCCGGAGCCGCCGAGACGGACGAGTCGAGCGAGTCCCAAGCCCTGATCGAGGCCGATGACGAGCTGGCCCACTTCCTCTCCACACTTCGGCTTGTCAAGGACGAGTGGGAGATTCGGCAGATGCATGACGCGGTCGATGCGACGGCCAGAGGCTTCGACGCTGTCGTCGCAGATCTGCCAGAGGCGCTCAAGCGCGGCCGCGGCGAACGCTGGGTTGAGGGAGTCTTCGGTCTTCACGCCCGCCACCAGGGCAACGGCGTCGGATATGACTCGATCTGCGCGTCCGGAGATCACGCCAACACCCTGCACTGGATCAAGAACACCGGTGACTTCGCCGACGGCGACCTGCTCCTGCTCGATGCTGGAGTCGAGGTCGACTCGCTCTTCACCGCCGACGTGACCCGCACGCTGCCGGTCAATGGTCACTTCAGTGACGTTCAGCGCAGGGTCTACGAGGCCGTATACGCGGCACAGGAAGCCGGGATCGCCGCGGTCAAACCGGGCGCAAAGTTCTCCGACGTCCACGATGCCGCGATCCGGGTCATCGCCGATTACCTGCACGCCTGGGGCCTCCTGCCCGATGGCGTCGATGTCGAGAACACGCTCGACAAGGAGCACGGTCAATACCACCGGCGCTGGATGGTCCACGGCACCAGCCACCATCTGGGTCTGGACGTTCATGACTGCGCGCTGGCCCTTCGTGCGGAGTACATGGACGCCGAGCTTGCCTCTGGGATGATTCTCACCGTTGAGCCCGGCCTCTACTTCAAGGCCGACGACCTGTTGGTCCCAGAGGAGCTGCGAGGCATCGGCGTACGGATCGAGGACGACATCCTGGTCACGCCGGAGGGCTGCGAGAACTTGTCCAGGGCCATCCCGCGAACGTCCACCGACGTCGAAGCCTGGTGCGCCCGGATGGCTACAGGCCCGTCCGCCTAGGCCGTGAGAGTCTGGCCCGGCATGGTGGCCAGCAACGCACGAGCCTGTTCGGCGAACTTGTGCTCCACAAGCACCTCGTAGCGCGTTGCGACCACCTGGCTCACGGACGTGAAGTCACGCCGGCCCTTGGTCGCGGCATAGCCGATCAATGCCCACACGACGCCGAAGGCCGCACCGAACGCCACAGTCACCAGAACCGTCGCGGTGGTGCTGTTCTGGTCAAACATCGCGAAGATGAGCCCGACGAACAGCCCCATCCACATCCCCGACAACGCGCCCGCCCCGACAACCCGCCCCCGCGTCAACCGCCCGGTCACCCGCTCGACCTGCTTCAGGTCGGTCCCCACGATCATGCAGTTCTGCACGGCGAACTCGTGGTCGGAGAGGTAGTCGACGGCCTTCTGTGCATCGGCGTACTTGTCGTAGGTCCCGAGCGACATCGGGTAGTTGAGCGTGAGCCCACCGACCGGGATCCGCGCTCGCCCTGACATTGGTTGAGAGCTCATGGGTCCATTCTGGCCCACTCAAAGCCAACCAGACACCGCACACGCACCGTTTCGGGCTGTCGCAGACCCAGAAACGGTGTTTCCGAGGTGTTCGGTGGGTCGTTTGACCTGGGCTCAGCGCACACTCAGCGCAACTTGTAGTCCTCCAACAGCCTGCGACCGATGATCATCCGCTGGATGTCGGCAGTGCCCTCTCCGATGAGCAGCATCGGCGCCTCGCGATAGAGCCGCTCGATCTCGTACTCCTTGGAGTACCCGTAGCCCCCGTGGATCCGGAACGAGTCCGACACCACTTCGGCGCAGAACTCCGAGGCCAGGTACTTCGCCATGCCGGACTCAAGGTCGTTGCGCTCGCCCGAGTCCTTGAGTCGGGCGGCGCGGACCATCATCTGGTGGCTGGCCTCGATCTTGGTGGCCATCTCGGCCAGGCGGAACATCACCGCCTGGTGCTCGGCGATCTTCTTGCCGAAGGTCTCGCGCTGCTGGGCGTAGGCGATGGCCAGCTCGAACGCCCGCAAGGCCACACCGCAGGCGCGGGCGGCGACGTTGACCCGGCCCACCTCGACGCCATCCATCATCTGGTAGAAGCCCTTGCCCGGCTCTCCGCCGAGGATCTGGTCCGTCGTCGTGCGGTAGCCGTCAAGAATCAGCTCGGTCGTGTCGACGCCCTTGTAGCCCATCTTCTCGATCTTGCCGGGCACGGTCAGCCCAGGTTCGACCTCGCCGAAGCCGGGCTCCTTGTCGACCAGGAACGCTGTCATGTTCTTGTACACCGAGTCTGCTCCGGTGTCCGTCTTCACAAGCACAGCAACGAGATTCGAGCTTCCACCGTTGGTCAGCCACATCTTCTGACCGTTGATCGTCCATGCGCCGTCACTGGTCTCCACAGCCTTCGACGTGATCGCCGCGACGTCGGAGCCACAACCCGGCTCGGACATCGAGAATGCTCCGCGGACCTCACCGGTCGCCATCCGGGGCAGGTAGCGCTTCTTCTGCTCCTCCGTGCCGTGCTGGATCAGCATGTAGGCGACGATGAAGTGCGTGTTGATGATCCCGCTGACGCTCATCCAGCCGCGAGCGATCTCCTCCACGCACAGGGCGTAGGTCAGCAGCGACTCGCCCAGGCCGCCGTACTCCTCGGGGATCATCAGGCCGAAGATCCCCATCTCCTTCATGCCCTCGACGATCTGGGTCGGGTACTCGTCCTTGCGCTCGAGCTCCATCGCCGCCGGGATGATCTGCTCGTCAACGAACTCGCGCACCAGCTTGAGCAGCTCCGTCTGCTCGTCGGTCAGGCCTTCGGTGTGCTGCAGTCGTGCCATCGCGGTATGCCGCCCTAGTGAGTGCCGGTGTGGGTTCTTGGGACTAACGGAAAGTATGCCGAATCGTCTGCTCCCCGGCACAGCGATCGGCCGTGTGAGTCCCAACACGAGCCGCCACCCACCGGCTCTCACCCACCGGCTCTCACCCACCCGGACCATCACCCACCCGGACCAACACCACCACGATATTCGGTTGCAGCGCGCCGCCCCACGCGCGACCATGAAGAGAGACCGCGCGCCGACAGGGTGCGCCCATTTCCAAGGAGGGCCGTGAGATGTCAACGACTGTTCTGAGTGCTGCCTGCGCTCACTCCCTCCCCCTTCTTGGAGATTCCCTTGTCGCACAACAGTTTTGGGTCACCTGACAGGTTTGACGAGTCATCGACACGGATGACGTCCGTGGAGCCCACGGCTCTCACGGCTGACTTTCGAGACGGCATGTTTGCCGTCGACACCGTTCCCGACGGACCACCCGAAGGTGATACCTGGTCCAGCTGGGACGGCGCCCAACATGGTCCCAACCCGCGTCCGTCCTGGGTCATCACCGACCTCGGCGCCGTAGACCAAGATCTGGGCATCATCAAGTCCGGCAAGGAGGCCGACGTTCATGTCGTCCGCCGCTGGGTCCCCGGCAGCGATATCGGTGTCCACATGGCCGCCAAACGCTTCCGCGACTCGGACCATCGGATGTTCCACCGCGATGCCGGATATCTCGAAGGTCGCCGGGTCCGGCGCAGCCGCGAGATGCGCGCCATGGCACGACGCACCGATTTCGGCAAGCAGATGATCTCGAGCCAGTGGGCCTACGCCGAGTTCAACGCCCTGGGCGAGCTGTGGGGCGCCGGCCTGCCGGTGCCGTATCCGGTCCAGATCAACGGCACCGAGGTGCTGATGGAGTTCATCGGGGTCCAGGGGCAGGCGGCGCCACGGCTGGCACAGACCCGCCCGGAGCCGGCACTGCTCATCGACCTCTTCGAGCAGTTCCGCGTCACCACAACTGAGCTGGCCCTGCGCGGCTGGGCCCATGGTGACCTGTCGCCATACAACGTCCTGCTGCACCTTGATCGACTCGTGATCATCGACTGGCCGCAGATCGTCGACATCATCGGCAACCCACGCGGCCCCGAGTTCCTGCAGCGTGACTGTCACAACATGTGCGCCTGGTTCGTAAGCCGAGGTCTGGCCGTCGACGAGGAAGAGCTCTTCGGTGACTTCATGGCGGCGGCCACGTCGCGGTGGTGAACGCGATAGGTTCTCGTCATGAGCGCCGGCATCAGTCGCCGCGGGGTATTGGCCGGCGCCGTTGCCCTGCCGTGGCTCGTCGCCTGCGGCGGCGGTACGGACAGACCAGCAGGCGTCGACCTGCTGGAGGGCACCTTCTCATCCAGGTTCTGGCCGGACCGCGAAGTGCGATGGCGTCTTGCCCGACCTGCGCAGAGAGCCTCCAACGCGGCGCCCCAGCCGCTGGCGGTCGCCCTGCACGGCCATGGCGGTGATGCCGACTGGCCCTTCAACGAAGTCCACATCGAGCGTCACGTCGTGCCCACCGGCCTGGCCGTAGCGACGGTCGATGGTGGCGACTTCTACTGGCACGCAAGGAGATCGGGTCTCGACACCAGCCGCATGGTCATCGATGAGCTGCTGCCGCTGCTGGGCGGCAAGGGACTGGCGACCGACCGCGTCGGCCTGATCGGGTGGTCGATGGGTGGGTACGGCGCCCTGCTGATGGCGACCAGGCTAGGGCCCACGCGGGTGGCCGGCGTGGTCGCCGCGAGCGCGGCGCTCTGGCAGTCGCCCGGCGACAGTGCCCCCGGCGCCTTCGACGACCGCGAGGACTTCGTGCGCAACGACGTATTCGCGGCGCGAGGCAAGCTACGCGACATACCGGTGCGCCTGGACTGCGGACGTGACGACCCGTTCGTCGTAGCCAACCGGGCGTTTGTTCGCGAACTGCCCGATGCCGCAGCCACATTCGACGCTGGCGCCCACACTGAGGAGTACTGGACGGCTCATGCAGGAGCGCAGATGAGCTGGCTCGCCGAGCGGTTCCAGAGGTGAGAACCGCCACCGCCAACGGCTGGTCGGCCACTCATTCGGCAGGCTTCGCCCACTTCTCCTGACGAGTCATGGCAGCGGCCTTGCCCTTGGCCGAGATCACCAGGGCCATCTTGCGCGAGGCCTCGTCGATCATCTCGTCGCCCAGCATGACCGCGCCCTTCTTGCCACCGGCCTCGGACGTGAAGTAGTCGTAGGCGTCCAGGATGTTCTCGGCGTGGTCGTAGTCGCTCTGGCGAGGGCTGTAGACCTCGTTGGCTGGTGCAAGCTGGCCAGGGTGCAGGACCCACTTGCCGTCAAAACCGAGCGCCGCGGACCGCCCCGCCACCCGGCGGAACCCCTCGATGTCCTTGATCTGCAGGTAGGGTCCGTCGATGGCCTGCTTGTCATAGGCACGCGCCGCCATCAGGATCGCCATCAGGATGTAGTGGTAGGCATCGCCCACGTCATAGCCCTGCGGCTGCTCGCCGACCACGAGGCTCTTCATGTTGATCGAGGCCATGAAGTCGGCCGGCCCGAAGATGATCGTCTCGACGCGCTGGCTCGCCGCGGCGATCGCGTTGATGTTGGTCAAGCCGAGCGCGTTCTCGATCTGCGCCTCGATGCCGATCCTGCCGACGTCAAGGCCGGTTGCCTTCTCGATCTGG
>JAYSQH010000362.1:0-14888 GCA_043721655.1 Phycicoccus sp.
TGACCTGCGGTGATACCGCTGACACGTTGGTAGCGGGGGCAGGATTTGAACCTGCGACCTCCGGGTTATGAGCCCGGCGAGCTACCGAGCTGCTCCACCCCGCGTCGATAAAGCAACCTTAACGCGAACCGGGCGGGCATACCTAATCGACCCGGTCCGCGCTCAGGACTTGCTCTCAGGGGGTGGCTGTCGCAGTCGGAGCAGGCGCCGTCGGCGTCGCGCTGGCACCCGGGGTCGGAAGCGTGACCGAACCCGATGGAGCAGCGGCCACCGCATCGGCGATCGCAGCCTGCAGCCGCTTCTGGGCCTCACCGTATGCCGTGAAGTCACCCTTCTTGAGCGCCTCCTGGCCGTCGGCGAACGCCTTCTGCACCTCGGCGAGGGCAGCCTTCAGCGCCGCAGTTGTCGCCGTCCCGCCAGTTTTTATCCCTCCGCCTGCTGGCGGTGGCGTCGTTCCAGAGCCTGATTCACCCGTGGCCGCGCCGGAGCTGCCGCCAAAGAGTCCGTCCAGAGCGCCGCTGAGGGTGTCCGACCATGCCAGCTGGTTGCCGAACGCGACCACGATCACCCGCGCCAACGGATAGGAGGAGGCGGTCGTGGCACTGACGTAGATCGGCTCGACGTAGAGCAGCCCACCGCCGACCGGCAAGGTCAGCTGGTTACCCAGCTCAACCTTAGAACCTTGGGTTCGGTTGTTGGTGAGGAACTGCGAGAGCGTCAACGTGAACCGCGGGGACGACATGTTGGAGGACTCGATGTCGTTCTGGACCTGCCCAGGACCCTTGACCGTCGTGTCGCGCGGCAGCTCGAGCAGCCGCAGCTCGCCATACCCCGCTCTGCGTTTGCCTGCCTGGTCGCCGGCGTTCGCGTCCACCGCCATGAACCCAGCCAGAACCGGCCTGCTACCCACCGGCATGAAGGTCGTGGTCAACGAGAACGACGGTGACGACTGGCCCGGCATGGCGACGCTGAGGTAGTACGGGGGCTGGTCAACCTTCTGCGTCTCCTGCGTCGGGTCATCGGGAATCGTCCAGTAGTCCTGTCCGACGTAGTAGGCACCCGGGTCCTTGACGTGGTACTTGGACATCAGGCTGCGCTGGACTTTGAAGAGATCCTCCGGGTAGCGCAGGTGCGCCATCAGGTCTCCGCTGATCTCAGACATCGGGCGCACAGTGCCACCGAAAGCCTTCGACCAGGCCTTGAGCATCGGATCCTTGTCGTCCCACGAATACAGCTTCACGCTGCCGTCAAAGGCATCGACCGTGGCCTTGACCGAGTTGCGGATGTAGTTGATCTGCCCGGCCTGCAGCGCCTGGATGGCCGTAGTTCGCTCCGTCAGCGAGTCCGCGGTGGCGCTTTGGATCTGCTGGAGTCTGGAGTAGGGATAGTCGGCTGACGTGGTGTAGCCGTCGATGATCCACTGCACCTTGCCGTCGACCACGGCTGGATAGGAGTTGCCGTCCAGCGTCAACCATGGAGCGACGCGTTCGACCCGTTCACGGGGGGTGCGGTAGTCCAGCAGCCGCGAGTCGGCGTTGACAGTGTCCGAGAGCAGGATGTTCAGCTCGCGGTACTTCAGTGCGTAGGCGGCCTTCTTGGCGAAGGAACCAATTTTGACGCCGCCGTTGCCCGCGTAGGTGTTGTTCTTCTGACCGGTCGCGCTCGAGTCGGGGTAGTCGAGCTCCTTCGTCGGCCCGGTCGCGGGACCGCCGACGATGGAGTACGCCGGAGAGGACTCACCGAAGTAGATGCGTGGCTCGAAGGCGCCAAGGGGACCCACCGGCGGGATGTTCTGCTCGTAGAAGACCGGCTGACCATCCTGACCGCTGCGGTTGCCATACGCCGCCACCAGGCCGAAACCGTGCGTGTAGACGGTGTGGTCGTTGACCCAGTTCCGTTGTGCAGGAGGCAAACCGTTCAGATCCAGCTCGCGCACCGCGACGACGGTGTCTCGCGAAGTGCCGTCGATCGAGTATCGGTCGACGTCGAGGGCATCGGGGAACTGGTAGTAGGTCTTGACTGCCTGCAGCTGTTTGAACGTCGGGGACACCAGGCCCGGGTCAACCAGACGGATGCCCGGGATGGTGGTGGCGTCGTTACGAAGCTGACCCCTGCTGGGGGTGGTCGAGGCCACGTACTGAGTGACCTCCGCCTTATCCAATCCGTAAGCCGCCCGTGTCGCCTTGATGTTGCGATCGATGAAGGGGGCCTCAAGAGACTTCTCGGACGGCTTCACCTTGAAGTTCTGGATCAGCGCGGGATAGATGCCGCCGACGACGACCGCAGTGACTGCCAGCAGCCCGACTCCGACCGCAGGCAAGCGCCAGGAGTGGGTCCAGATCGTGGCGATGAACAGTGCCGCGCACATCACGCCGGCGACCGCAAGTATCGCCTTGGTGGGCATCACGGCGTGCTGGTCGGTGTAGGTCAGACCGGTGATGCGTTGCGAGTCCTTCGTCGTCAACGAGTAGCGGTCAAGCCACCAGTTGACGGCCCGCACCAGCGCGAGTGCGGCCAGCAGCAGCGAGAGGTGAACCCGCGCGGCGGTGGTGGTCCGTTCGCCCTTGGTCTGCAGCTGCAGACCTCCATAGACGTAGTGCGTCACGGCTGCGGCCAGTGCCGCCAGGACGAGGGCCATGGTGAGGAAGCCGACGATGAAACGAAGCCACGGCAGGGTGAAGACGAAGAACCCGATGTCCAGGTTGAACTGCGCGTCCTTGGACCCGAAGGGCACCCTGTTGACCCAGAGCAGGTAGGTCTGCCACTGGCTGGCCCCAGCCATTCCGGCGAAGATTCCCAATACCGCGGGTGCGGCGATCGTGGCCATTCGGCGCAGCGGCTCGAGCAGCTCGCGGTAATGATCGAGGTTCTGTTGCTCTGCCGAGATGGGTGGATAGACCGGACGGGTCCGGTATCCGATCAGCAGGCTCGAGGCGACGACCGCTGCCGTGATCAGTCCACCCACCAGGAAGAGCCCGAGCTTGGTGAGCTGCTCGACCCAGAAGACCTTGGTGAAGCCAACGCTGTCGAACCAGAGCACCTCCGTCCAGAGCTGTGCACTGAGGGTGACGACCACAACGATGACGGCCAGGATGGCAAGAGTGGGAGCCAGCGGACCGCTGCGGCGCAACCGCAGCTGTGGCATGGGGGGTAGTGGCCCACGGGGACCGCCCGGCCCGCGGCGTGCCCCGCCACCAGCACCTCCGGACTCCCCGGAACCCCCGTCGCCTGAACCGCCGAACCAGTCTCTCTGACTCAAAACATCGCCCGATCTCGCCGTTGTCGCGCACCAAATGCACGGACCTCTGGACATCCCAACTTACTCACCTGTCGTCCAGTTCCCGTCAGCGCATCACAATGCGGCAACATGGAGCCGTGACCAGCGCCTTTCAGCCGATCTTCAGCCCCCTCGTCACGTGCGCGCTCGAGACCGAACGTCACGTCGCGGCGGCGGGCTGGGACCAGCCACCGCGACTGTTCGCCTTGGTCAGGACTGCTGGCCTGCTGGAACGGGAGCCGCAGCTTCGGACCCAGCTCGGCGGGGACGACGACGGTGCTTTCGCCGCGATCGAGCAGGAGGGACTACCCGACTCCTCATCTCTGGAGTCCATGCTGGCCCAGCTTGCCTGGCCGGACGATGTCGACGGCGTTGCGCTGGCGGTCGAACGGCTGGTGGTGCCACCGGAGGCAGAACACGACCTGCCGGACGACCCCGACCAGGCAGCGGCCGCTCTTGCTGCACACCCTGACCGCAAGGACGTCCGCCTGCTCGTGGCGGTACTGCGCGACGGTGAGTCCACCTGCCTGCTACGCCAGCGCGATCACGACACCGACGACAAGGTGGCCTCCGGTTCTGACATCGCGCCGGGCCTGGTGCAGGCGCTCAGCTCCACGCTGCAGGACTGACCAACCAAGGCGTATGTCGTATGCCGTATGCCGCCTGTCGTATGCCGCGTGCCGGCGATCTCCTGCCTAGGAGCACTTAGGTAGCGAGGACGTCTGCTTGGCCGCGATCGCCTCGACGGCGTCGCGCGCCCCGCTGAAGGTCGAGACCTTGACCACCTGCAAGCCGTCGGGAACGTGTCCGACGACCTCACGGCAGTTACCTGCAGGGGCAAGGAACCAGGTGGCTCCGCCTGTCCTGGCGCCCGCCATCTTCTGCTGGATCCCTCCGATCGACCCCACCTTGCCCGCTGAGTCGATCGTCCCTGTGCCGGCGATGGTGGCACCTCCGGTCATGGCCCCAGGCGTGAGCTTGTCGTAGACGGCGAGGGAGAACATCATCCCGGCAGACGGCCCACCGACGTCCCCCACGTTGATGCTGACCTTGATGGGGAAGTCGAACGCGGCTTTCAGATAGACACCGACGACCGTGCGGCCCTGTGAGTCGGCGGTCTTGACTCTGAGAACCTGCTCCTTGCCATCCCTGCGCACGGTGAAGACGGCGAGGTCGCCCGGCTTGTGGGCCTGGACCGCCCCGCGCACGCCATCCGGTGTGGTGACCATCTTGCCGTCGATCGAGACCAGGACGTCGCCGGCACGCAGGACGCCGCTAGCCGGCGAGTCCTTGGCCAGCTCTTTGACAGTGACGACTTCAGGGACCGTTTCGCCCAGCCCACGCAGGGCGACGGCGATCGCCTCCTGTTGCGAGTCAGCCATCTCCGCGGCATTCTGCTGGTCGACCTGGGTGGGGGTGACACCCTTGGGGAACAGCTCTTCCTCGGGTAGGACGCGGTTGGTCTGGTCCAGGTGGCCGGTGACCCACTGCCAGATGTTGACCGGGTGGTTGGGGCCGCCGGACACCGCGACGGTGGTGAAGTCCAGAGCGCCGCTGGTGGGGTAGGTGCCCCTGCCCTGGACGGTGATCAACGGCTTGCCACCGGGACCGTTGCCCAAGGTGTTGGTGACCGGGCCCGGCTTGAGAACGACATACGGCACGCGGACCAGGCCCATGAGCGCTGCGGCCATGATCGCGATGAAGAACGCGACGATCCAGCCTGCCGACTGCCGGTTCAACGTGGTGCGTATCTCCTCTGGAAGGACGTTTGCATGTCCCTGTGTGTCGATCATGGTGTGCCGACCCACTCATCACTTCCGTCGTCAAAGACCTGGTGCTTCCAGATCGGGACCGACACCTTGAGGGTGTCGACCAGCTCGCGGCAGACGTCGAACGCCGTGTCGCGGTGGGCCGCGCTGACCGCGACGACAACGGCGAGATCCCCGATCTCGAGGTGACCGACGCGGTGGACGGCAGCTACCCGGATGACGTCTGACCCGGCGGCCAGCCGCTCAGCGATCTCGCGCAGGACCTGCCGTGCGCTGGGATGCGAGGAGTAGTCCAGGGACTCGACGCTATGACCATGGTCGAGATCGCGCACGACGCCGACAAACGTGGCGATGCCACCAGCCCGGGGGTGCCGGACCGCCTCGATCACCTCATCGACCGACAGCGGAGTCTCACGAATATCGGCGAGCACCGCCTCGGGGACGACCCCTATGTCCTCGGTGTCATGAGAGGCGTGGCTCATGTTCGAGCTCCCTTGCGTCGATGTCGTCGCAACATGGCGGCGGTGCCGACAAGCGCCACGGCCGCGCTCGCGGCACCCAGCGCCGCGTCCTTGCGGTCGACCCTGCGGGCCGCCAGAGCATGATGCCCCCTGATGCTGTCCATGAGGACACCCAGGCACGTCACGTTGTCGTATGCCGGCTGCCAACCGGCCGCGATGAGTGTCGCCGACGAGACCGCCCAGGGATAGACCGCGTAGACGAGATCCGTTGCAGGAGAGGGCAGTATGCCCACGCGGTGCAGCCGATGCGCCGTCCCGAGGGCCACACTTTCGCTGAGCTCAACCCGGCGCATACCGCTGACCACCTCGACCTCACCCTGGGTCATCCAGCCAGGTGAGGCCACCGTCACCACCGGCCCGAGACCGAGCTCGACAGTGGCCACCAAGGCGGTCGCGAGATCCTCCACATGGCAGAACTGCCACGCCGGGCAGCCGCCCTTGACGGTCAGGAGCCGAGGCGCCTCGAAGTGGCGCGTGATGACGGTGTCGACAGATGGACCGACCAGAGCAGCCGGACGCACCACGGTGATGGCGAGGCCGGGATGGACCTCGGCCGCCGTCCGCAAGATCTGCTCGACGGCCAACAGGTCGCCAACCTGCCCCTCATCCGGGTCGGCTTCGAGAGGTGCATCTTCGGGAAGGGGAACGGCGTTGTCGGGCGATGCGCCATACGTCATGGCGCTGGTGACGACGACCAGACGCGAGACCCTCGTGGCAGCGGCTGAGATCACCACGGTCTGGATCTGGCGGACGGCCCGCTCACGCCGAACCCGGGCGCTCTGATGCAGATCAGCCTCGAGGTCGGTGCTGGCCGCTATGTGGATCAGTGCGTCGACATCGCGCAGAGAGCCAGCCAGATCGGGAGAGCCCAGGTCGACCAGTCGCCAGTGGACGCCATCGGCAGGGCCACGCTCAGCGTCCAGCCCGACCACGGTGCCAATGGCACCACCAGCGGCGGAACGCGCCAGCAGGGCGCGCACAATCTGGTCGCCCAGGGGTGACGCGGCACCAGTGACGGCGACCGTCATCGCCTGGCGTCGGGCACGAACCCGGACCCGGGGGGAACTCACGACAACCTCCGCATGTTTACCTAGGAGAGAACATCCTCTCAGGAGGCCAAGGAGCCCGCGTGTCCACTCTTCCAGAACAGCCACCGCACGACCCTGACGAGCCGGACTTCGAGGCAATGCTCAACTCGCTGCTCGAAGGCTTGGACAACCCCGACAACCCCGAGGTCGCCAAGGCGCTCGGCGCCATGGGCATCGACAAGCTTGACCCCGCGACCCTCGGGATGATCGCAGCTCAGCTCAAAGAGATGTTCTCCGCCAGCGGGCCTATCGAGTCTTTCAACCTCGAGCTTGCCACTGACGTAGCCCGGAAAACCGTTGCCGCACAAGATGACTCGAGCGTCGGTGATGTTGCTCGCCGCCAGGTCGAGGAGGCCGTTCACATCGCGGGTCTCTGGCTCGACGACGTGACGGACATGACGGCGCCCCACGGCGTGGTCCATGCGTGGAGCCGGGCCGAATGGGTCGACCGGACGATGCCGATGTGGCAGCGGCTGGTCGAGCCGGTCGCGGCAGGGGTGAGCACCGCGGTGATGGCTGCGATGCGCACTCAGATGGGTCAGCTCGGAGCGGGCGGGGACCCGGTCGGCATACCAGGGCTGCCTGCCGGTGTCGACCCAGCCGCGCTGGCGACCCAGATGGAGCCGATGCTGGCACGAATGAGCGGATCGATGTTCGGCCTTCAGGTCGGGCAGGCCGTTGGGGCGCTCGCCGGTGACATCGTCAGCGGCACCGAGGTGGGACTCCCCCTGGTGCCCGACCACGGAATAGCGTTGCTGCCAGCCAACATCGATGCCTTCGCGGACGGCCTCGAGGTCGATCCAGTCGAGGTGCGCCTGTACCTCGCGGTGCGTGAGGCGGCCCGTGTTCGCCTGTTCGCCGAGGTGGCCTGGCTCGGCCCGCAGCTGGTCACCGCAGTGCAGTCCTACGCCCGCGACATCAGCATCGACACCGCCGGAATCGAGTCATCCCTGCAGTCCATAGACCTTTCCGACCCCTCGGCCATGCAGCTGGCACTGTCGGGCAACCTGTTCGCTCCTGCGCCCAGCCCGGCGCAGCGTGCAGCCCTGACCCTGCTCGAGACCTACCTCGCCCTGGTCGAGGGCTGGGTGGACGTGGTGTCCGATCGCGCCGCCCTCAAACACCTGCCGCACACGCAGGCGCTGGGTGAGGCTGTCCGGCGGCGGCGCGCTTCGGGTGGCCCTGCCGAGCGGGTCTTCAGCCAGCTGGTCGGTCTCGAGCTGCGGCCTCGCCGGCTGCGCGACGCCGCAAACTTGTGGGCGGCGTTGGAGTCCAGGGGCGGCGTCGCTGCGCGTGACGGCGCATGGGCCCACCCTGACATCGCACCGACGTCGGCTGACCTCGACGACCCACTCGGTTTCGTCGACCGGTTCACCTCCGTGGGCCCGAAGGACGAGATGGATGCAGCGCTGGACGCTCTACTCTCCGAAGGCGATTCGGACAAACTCTAGGGTGCGAGGGTGAGTATTCACACGTCATACCGTCTCCTTCACGAGGAAGCGACCCAACACCTGTCGGCGTGGGATGCCCCCAGCCCGTCTCAGGATCGGCTGCGGATGGGCTATCTCGCGCACTTGGCCGCGCATCCCGACGCGATGTCCAAGCAGGGTCCGCCGGCGCACTTCACCGCGAGCTGCCTCGTGCTCGACCGCACTGGGTCACGAGCGCTGCTCACGCTGCACAAGAAGGCGCACGCGTGGTTCCAGTTCGGCGGACACTTCGAGCCGGGCGATGTCAATGCGCACTCAGCAGCCCAGCGTGAGGCTCGCGAAGAGTCGGGAATCACCACGCTCGTCGTCCGGCCGGAGCTGGTGCAGCTCGACCGGCACCAGCTCGTGGGGGCGTTCGGCCCGTGTCGTGAGCACCTCGACCTGCGGTTCGTCGCGATCGCCGAGGACGATGCCACTCACGAGGTCAGCGATGAGTCGTTCGACGTCCGGTGGTGGCCGACCGACGCGTTGCCCGAGGACACCCGAGCCGAGCTCCAGCCCCTAGTGACGATTGCCCGCTCCGTCCTCAACCTAACCTGACCCCCCGCCCGACGCCACCGAACACCGCTCAGGGCCCATTTGGGCACGTCCGAGGGCCTGATTTGGTACTTTCGCGGTGTTCGGTCGAGTCAGGCGTCCTGCTCAGCTTCGATGTCGTCTTCGGACCACCGCAAGCCTGCCGTGGCCGCGACGCCTTCGAGATAGCCCCGGGCCCGCTCGGTGCGTGGGTAGGACTCCAGCAACGACCAGAACTCACGGCCGTGGCCAGGCTGCAGCAGATGCGTCAGCTCGTGCAGGATCACGTAGTCGAGCACCCACGCCGGCATCCCCTTGACCCGTGCGGAGATCCGGATCGTCCCTTCGGCCGGTGTGCAGGAACCCCACCGCGAGTTCTGGTTGGTGACCCAGGCGATGCTGAGCGGCTTGGCCCTGCCACCGAGATAACGCCGCGAGAGGTCGGCTGCCCGCTCCAGCAGCTGCAGATCGCTGGGCCGTCGACGCTTGTCCCCAGCGGCGAGCTTGCGCATCATCGCGTCGACCCAGGTGCGTTCCTCATCGACCGAGAAGCGCGCCGGGATCAGCACAATAGTCCGACCACCCTCGCGATAGGCGCTGACAGTCCGGCGCCTCCGCCGGCTGCGTCTGACCTCGATCTCGTCCGTGCCCACGATCAAAACCTAAGCCCAGCCACCGACAAATCCCATCAGTTCGGTCCTGCGAACTGGCCCTGGCGAATCTGAGCACAAGAAACGCCCCCCAATGCGAGACGTTGTGCTCAGCCTGGTCTAGGGTGAAACGAGTCCGGTGCCGCACAAAGCGGCAAGGAACGACACAAGGGACATAGACAAATGGCAGAGTCTGTAGAGACCGGCGAGATGTACACGGGCGACTTCTACTGCGTGAAGTGCAAGGCAAAGCGCGACGCAACTGGCAAGGTGGTCGAGACCAACGGCCGTCGGATGGCCAAGGGCAAGTGCCCGGTGTGTGGCACGAACCTCAACCGCATCCTCGGCAAGGCCTGATCCCCGAACCACAAGAGACACCTACGAGAGACCGACAAGCGACAACTGCATATACGACACCGAACGTGAGGGGCGGCACTCGAGCATCATGCTCGGGTGCCGTCTCTTCTCACGTCCTGCACCGCATCTTCCCGGATGGGGACCGCTACCCCTGCGCTGTGCAGAAGACCCCACCCCGTCGAGGTGGATGGCAGTTTTTCCTCAGGAACACCCAACCCCGGAGGAACTCCATGCACGGCAGGCCCCGCCTTAAGACCCACATACAGCCGCTCAGACGCGGCCCCGGATCGCTGCAGCTAGGCGTCTGCCCCGACACCGGAGTCGTCCTGGACGGCCTCAGCGATGCCGAGATCGCCGTGGTCGAAGGACTGGACGGCAGCCGGGACATCCAGATGCTGTATGACGGAGCGGCCGCCGCGGGGGTTGCCGCCAGCAGGCTTTCGGCCCTGATCGCCACGTTGGACGAGCATCACCTGCTGGTCGACGCCACCACGGACCGCGCCCACCTGTTCTCGCTCGACGAGCCCAGACGCCATCTCCTGGAACCCGACGCGCGAGCTGTCGCGGCGGCATACAGCCTCCCGGGCGACGGCTTCGACCACGTCGCCGCCAGATCCAGGCAGCACGTGATGGTCGGGGGCGAGGGCGACCTCCCCTGCGCCCTGGCTGATCTCCTGAGGGTCGGGGGGATCGGCCGGGTCAGCGTGGGCGCCGATGCCTTGAACACGCTGGACCTCGATCTGCGCAGTCGGCGGGCCGGCGGTTCACCGGCCACGTTCGGAACAACATCGAAGCTGCCCGACCTGGTCGTGCTGACGGCAATGGGAGCGATCTGCCCGGGCGCCGGCGAACCGTGGCTGCGCCGCGGCATACCTCATCTGCCGTTGGTCGTTCAGGGTCACCGGGTCCAGGTCGGTCCGCTCATCACGGGTAACGGCGGTCCCTGTCTGTCGTGTCTGGATCTGCACCGGCGCGACCGAGACGCCGCCTGGCCAGCCGTGTTGTCCCAGCTCGCTGCTCAGGGGCCGTTCCTGCCAGGCGCACCGGTCAGTCTCGAGAGCTCGCTGGCGGCGATGGCAATCGGGGCCGCGGCCATGATCGTGCACACGTGCCTGGACGGGCAGCCGGTGTACGACGACCTCGGTTTGGAGCTCTCCCTGCCCTGGCCGACGATCAAGAACCGGCGGTGGTTCCCTCATCCGCTTTGCGACTGCCTGGTAAGGCAGGCGACAATGACAGGGTGAGCGAGTTCCCCCGCAAGGCAGTGATACGCACGGCCAAGCTTGCGGCGTTGCCTTTGGGCTTCGCCGGGCGCACTGCGCTGGGCCTGGGCAAGCGCGTTGGCGGCCGCTCAGCCGAGCGTGTCGCCGCCGAGGTCCAGGCCCGCACCGCCGATCAGATCTTCAAGGTCCTGGGAGAGCTCAAGGGCGGGGCGATGAAGTTCGGCCAGGCGCTGTCCATCTTCGAGGCCGCGATGCCCGAGGAGTTCGCCGGGCCCTACCGCGCGACGTTGACCAAGCTGCAGGACTCCGCGCCACCCATGCCGGCCGCAGCGGTCCACCGCGTGCTGGCCGCTGAGCTGGGCCCGCGGTGGAGGCAGAAGTTCACCTCGTTCGACGACAAGCCGGCAGCTGCGGCGTCGATCGGGCAGGTGCATCGTGCAGTGTGGAAGGACGGCCGGGACGTTGCCGTCAAGGTGCAGTACCCGGGCGCCGGCCAGGCACTGATCAGCGATCTCAACCAGGTCTCGCGGGTGGCTAGGGTGGCGGCAGGATGGATCCCCGGGCTCGACATCAAGCCGATCCTCGAAGAGCTCAAGAGCCGGGTGACCGAGGAGCTGGACTACACCCTGGAGGCCAGGTCCCAGAAGGCGTTTGCCGCGGCTTTCGCCGGCCACCCTGACTTCGCCATCCCTGACGTCGTTCACCAGAAGGGCCACGTCATCGTCACCGAGTGGCTCGACGGGATCCCGTTGTCGACGATCATCGCGACCGGCTCCCCCGAGGCCCGCGACGCCGCCGCAGCTCGCTACATGGAGTTCCTGCTGGTCGGGCCGCAGCTGGCAGGTTTGCTGCATGCCGACCCGCACCCCGGCAACTTCCGGATGCTGGCCGATGGCCGGCTCGGGGTCCTCGACTTCGGCGCCGTCAACCAGTTGCCCGACGGCCTCCCGGTCGAGATGGGGCAGCTGCTCACCATGGCCTTGGCCGGCGACTCCGAAGGTGCGCTCGAGGGTCTGCGCCAGCACGGGTTCGTCAAGGTGTCGATGGACGTCGACCCCGACCTGCTGTTGGCGTTCCTCGAGCCGTTCATCGGGCCCCTTCGGACCGAGACCTTCACCTTCACGCGAGCCTGGCTGCGCTCGGTATCGTCGCACCTTAACGATCCTCGCCGCGCCGACTTCGGGCTGGGCTTCAAGCTGAACCTGCCGCCCTCGTACCTCCTGATCCACCGCGTGTGGCTGGGCGGCATCGGGGTTCTCTGCCAGATCCACGGCGAGGTGCACGCCCGCGCGTCCGTCGACCGGTGGATGCCCGAGGCCGACCTCCCCCCGGTCCCGCAGACCTAGGTACTCACCACCACGGCGAGTCGAGCTTGCCCTCAATGCTGCGCAGGTTCTCCCGGCTGCAGACGTCGCAGGTCCAGACCTGACGGCCGTTCTCGACACCGAGCACCCAGGTGAGGCGCACGGACTCATCCTCGGGCGTACGTCCACACCACGAGCAGACCGGCGGCAAGGTGTCCTGGCTCATCCGCCCAGTCTCCACCCGGCGCTCCTGCGGGGGTCGCCATTTTCCGAGGTTTGCGGATCTCAGTCGTCCAGCAGATAGATGAACCCGGGGCCCTCGTCACGCAATGGGAAGCCGAGTCCCTCGAGTGCCGGTCCCCACGAGCCGGTGAACTGGGTGCCTGATCCCGCGGCGTCCGATCCCTCGAAACCGTGGTCGGCGGTGAGCAGAAACGTCACCTGGTCGGTGACCCCAAGCCCGTCGAGGTGTTCCAGGAACGACACCAGACGCGAGTCCGAGTCACGCAGCGAGTCACGGGCTATGTCGCTGCGCGGGCCTCCAGCGTGATGGCCAGCATCGCTGACAATGTTCGCCCACCACGTCAGGGTGGGTGCCGAGGCCGGGCTCGCCCACAGCTGTCGCATCTGCTCCAGGCCGAGATCGTCGACCTGGCTGCACCACGAGAAGTAGGAATCCTCGAGATGGGCCTTGTCATGCACATGCACAGAGGTGTGCGCATCCGGCAGCTGGTCGTCCAGGCCGGCCGCCCCCGATGAGCTGCCGCTGTCACGGATCATCGCCATAGTGGAGTAGTCGGCACCACGGTCGACGGCTTCGTCGACACAGGCGGTCCGCGGCGAACTCCCCCGAGGGACAACACTGTTGACCATCTCGAATATCGTCCGGGCGGCGGGGCGCAGCCACTCGGCGCTGCGATGCCAGGTCGCGTTGTTGTTGGGCACGACCCGTTCACCGGTCGCCCGGTCATAGAAGACATTGCCCAGAACCCCGTGGCGTCCCGGTCCGAGCCCGGTCAGGATCGACGTGTGGTTGGTCAAGGTGACGCTCGGGAACTGTGCCACCGCGCCGCCGCGCAACGCCACGCCGTTGGCGATGAGCCGGGCGACCCCGGGAAGCTCGCCGGACTCGGCCAGGTGCAGCAGGTCGCCGCAGTGTGCCCCATCCCACAGGATGCCGATCACTTTCGGCTCGGCCGGCTTTTCACCATCGAGGTATGCCGTGAGCACGGCTCCGTCTAGTGGGTCACCCGCAGCATCGCGCAGGTCCGCGTCGGGAACGCCGGCCAGAGCGGCCAGGGTGGGCCCGACGTCGACGAGCCTGACGTGCTCGTCCACCACGCCTCGCGCCGCAACTCCCTTGCCGGACAACAACAAGGGCGCCCTGGACTGGATCACGTCGAGCGAACCGTGTTCGCCTACGTGTCCACCCTGCCCGGGGAAGAAATGACGAGGCGTGTGCATGACCGCGACATCCGGACTGCGGCTCGGATCCTTGAACAGCGACAGGATCCGCGCAGCGGCATAGGGATAGGCGTTGTCCCGCGAGGCGAGCGGGCTAGGGTCGGCGCGCTCCCGGTCATAGGGCAGGAAAGCCATCGGGTCTTCGCTCGCGATAGGGTCCAGTCCCTCGACAAGCTCGTGACGTCCGTCCAGATGAAGGCGTACGCGTCCGACATGGCTTGCGGCCATGGCCACCGAACCGTCCCCATCTTCGACCCAGACGACCAGGTCGACGATGGGGGCAAGCTCGGGCGATGTCAGAGCCCTCACGACGGACTCACGTCGGGTCGACACCTGGGCCGTGCTGAGAGTGCTCACATCAGGTCACTCTAGATGTCACCGGACCGGACTCTGCTGGCGCGCTCGGCGAGCGTCGAGCATGATCCGAAGTGAGCTGCGTCCCTTGACCCGATGGTCGCCGGCGCGCGCGAGCTCGGCCATCCGTGCTTGCGCGAGCAGTTCGCTGTGTAGTGAGTACATAGGCAGTTGGTACATAACGGAACTCCTTGCAGATAAAGGGTTTGGGGCCAGCTGAGCGAGCAGTCGGCATCAGCCGGCATGATCAACAGCCGACGTCAGCGACACCCGACTTCAGGCGGCGAGGGGGTTCTTGCGGGGACGTCCGCGGGGACGCTTGTGGGCGACGATCTCTCCCTGTACGAAGAGCTCACCACCCCAGACGCCCCAGGGTTCCGCACGGCCCAGTGCGCCGGTAAGGCACTCGATGCGAACCGGGCACCCCCCACACAGGGTCTTGGCAAACTCGACGTCCGCTGGGCTCTCGGCGAACCACAACTCGGCGTCGGACTCCTGACACGGGATGTCAGAACCGTCGTGGCCGACCCGCTCGTTCAGGTCAATCAGTTCGGTGAGCTGCATCGGGTGTCACCTCCTTCGTGTCCTCTCCCCGATCAGGGGGAATGTTTTTCGTGTGTGCCATCACGGTGATCCGCGGCACCGCCTTGTAGGGCCGGCTCTGGATCGGTTGTGTTCTGTTCATCTGGCTGGCGGTCTTCCTGTGCGCGCGGCCGCCGGGACAACACAAAGGCCGCGGATCCCGGATGTCGGGTTCCGCGGCCTGGAGGTGACCTGGGTCTAGGAGCTAGACCGGAGGACTCCAGGAGCGGAGGTGCGCAACATCCTTGACAGCAAGTGCCTTGTGCAGCGGGGCGTAAAACGTGGGAACTGGG
>JAYSQH010000363.1:0-4369 GCA_043721655.1 Phycicoccus sp.
ATTGACACCTCCCACAGACGACGTATCCGGTTGGCGACGAAATGCCCGATTGCCCGTGTCTTGAGAAGACCCGCCGCCATTCCCAGCCTTGGAGGTGATTGCTTATCGGATCGCCCCGGAGGATGATCCTCTGAACTTAGGGTTACCTTCTACAGGAGGATGAGATGGCCGGTTCGACCCAGGAAACGCCAGCTCACAGCTCATCGGATCACAGCTCATCGGATCACAACCGACTTGCCGACCTCGGCTACAAGCAGGAGCTGTCGCGGGTTCTGTCCTTGTTCGACAACTTCAGCATCTCCTTCTCCTACCTGTCGCCGATGGTGGGGGTCTACTCGCTGTTCGTCCTGGGCGTCGGCGCCGGCGGCCCTCGCTACCTGTGGTTGATGCTGCCCGTGGTGGCCGGGATGTTGTTGGTAGCGCTGGTGTTCGGCGAGCTGAGCAGTCACTACCCCGTGGCCGGTGCCCTCTATCAATATGGCAAGTACTCGGTTGGCCCTGGATACGGCTGGTGGGTGGGCTGGATCTACGGCATCGCGCTGCTGGTCACCGTGGCCAGTGTCGACACCGGGGTGGTCCCGTACATCTCGGATCTGACCAACCAGTGGTTCGGCACCACGCTGGACCCGACGAGCCACACCACTATCTTGATCTTCACCCTCCTGATGATCCTGCTGCAGACCGCTCTGAACACCGTCGGCGCCAAAGTTCTGGGCCGCGTCGCACGGATCGGCGTCTACGTGGAGACCATCGGAACGTTCGGCGTCGCGATCGCTCTGGGAATCGTCGGTTTCCACCACGGGTTCGGCTTCTTGTTCTCCAGCCAGGGAGCGGAGAAGGCGGCCACCAACAGCCTGCAGGTCGACTTCGGAGGCAACTGGTGGACTGGCGCCGCACTGGTCGCTGTGCTCGCACACGTCTACATCTTCTACGGCTTCGAGGCCGCCGGCGACGTCGCCGAGGAAACAGTCGACCCGAGCCGCCAGGTGCCGCGAGCTATGCGCTCTGCCCTGCTGTATGGCGGGATCGCGTCCTTCGTCCTGGTCGCAGGACTTCTGCTCGCAACCCCGTCCGATGCCAAGGGATACGCGGCAGCAACGTCCTTCGCCGGCGGCATACCGGCGATCCTCTCCCAGCTGCCGCACTGGTTGCAGGACTTCTTCCTCGTGATGGTGATCGTGGCGTTCTTCTCCTGTGGTACAGCCGTCCAGGGCGCCGGCGCCCGGCTGGCCTACTCCTACGCCCGCGACGGCGCCGTCCCCGCCAGCGCATGGGTGCGCAAGATCTCGCCAAGGTTTCACACGCCGACCAACGCGCTTCTCGTCGGCGCCCTCGTTCCGGTGTTGTTCACCCTGCTGGTGAACATCAACCCGGCCAAGGACGTACACATCTTGTGGTTCACCTTCCCCGCCGGTATCAACGCCCTCACGGCGCTGGTGTCCTTTGGTGTCTCCGGGATCTATCTTTCATTCCTGTTGACAGTCATCGGCGCGATGATCGCGCGGGCCCGCGGATGGGAGCCGGAGGGAGCATTTCGGATGGGGCGATGGGGCTGGCCAGTCAGCATCCTGGCCACGAGCTACCTTGCCGTCATGCTGATCAACGTCATCGCACCCACCGGCCTCAGCAGCCCGCGTGGCGCGCTGTTCAACCTCGACTGGATCACGCTGGTCGTGGTCATTGGCATCGTGATCGTTGGCGGTGTCTACTTCCTGATCGCCCGCCCGGACCGCAACCTTGCCGGGCACCTCTCCGACCAGATGGAGCCGACGGGAGCAGAGCGACACACCGAGTGAGGTGCTGACCCGCCAACGGTCACAGACGAGGTGACCCGCCACCCACCCGTCATGGGTGAGCTGACGGGGTCGGGCCGTTAGCTCGTGGCCTGGCTCCGCCACAGGTCGATGCCACCCTCAACCGCGTGGTTGTCGATCTCGGCCAGCTCATCGACGCTGAAGTCGAGGTTGTCCAACGCGGCGATGTTCTGTTCCAGCTGCCTGACCGAGGACGCACCAACCAGGACCGAGGAAACTCGCTGGTCCCGGGCAATCCAGGCGAGCGCCATCTGGGCCAGCGACTGGCCACGCCGGCCCGCGATCTCGTTCAGCGCTCGGACATGTGTGAGGTTCTGCTCGGTCAGCAGGTCCTTTGACAGCGATGAGTTCTCGGCCATCCGGGAGCCGGACGGAATACCGTCCAGGTACTTGTCGGTCAACATCCCCTGTGCCAGCGGAGAGAATGCGATGCACCCCGCGCCCACGTTGTCCAGGGTGTTGAGCAGGCCACCCTCGACCCAGCGGTTCAGCATCGAGTAGGACGGCTGGTGGATGAACAGCGGTGTGCCCATCTCGGCCAGGATTCGGGCGGCCTCGGCCGTCCGTTCCGGCGAGTATGACGAGATGCCGGCGTACAGCGCCCTGCCCGAGCGAACGGCGGTGTCCAGCGCGCCCATGGTCTCCTCGAGCGGGGTCTCGGGGTCAGGCCGATGAGAATAGAAAACGTCAACGTAGTCCACGCCCATCCGCGTCAGCGACTGGTCCAGGCTGGCCAACAGGTACTTGCGGGATCCGAACTCGCCATACGGCCCGGGCCACATGTCCCATCCCGCCTTGGTGCTCAGGAAGAGCTCGTCGCGGTAGGGCAGAAAGTCCTGACGGAGGATAGTTCCGAAGTTAGCCTCGGCCGAGCCGTAGGGCGGGCCGTAGTTGTTGGCCAGGTCGATGTGGCAGACCCCCAGGTCGAACGCCCGGCGCAGGATCGCCCGCTGGCTGTCCAGCGACCGGTCGTCCCCAAAGTTGTGCCACAAGCCCAGCGAGATGAGCGGAAGCTTCACTCCGCTGCGTCCCACGCGGCGGTAGGTCATCGAGTCATAACGGTCCTCGGCGGCAACGTAGGTCATGCAAAGCATCCTCGCAGACGAGCACCAGCGCACGATGGCCGATGCGCGTTCAGCTGATCCGTTGAGGGTGCTCGGTGCTCATCCCCGACTCGCTGAGCGAAACCTGGTCTAGCGTGACGATCGCAGCGATGTCTCCCCGGCGACGGGCCTCGTTCAACGCGTACCGCGCGCCCTCCACACGGTCCACTTGGCTACCGCAGGTGACGCATTGATACCCGTGGTCATCTTCCCTGTAGGCGTGGCCGTCAAGTCGGCACGCCAGCGAGAGTCCGCGGACGGATTCGGCCAACAGGCGAGCCGTCTCAACCCTCGCACTGCTGGCCGCGATGGACCTGGCGACAACGATGGCGATAGCGGCGATCACGATGACCGACAGGAGCGCCCAGAGGATCGGCGTCGTCATGGAATGAGCACCCTGTCCTCATCTGCCATCTGAGGCACTGCCACCACAAGGGCCGGCCGGTCCTCGCCCATGTACACCCCATTCTCGATGTCGCCAATCTAGTCCGCGATCAAGAGGTCGTCCCGGCTCGGGGTCTGGTGGATTGGAAACACACTCCAATACCGCCCAGACCTTGCGCCACGTCCGTCCTCAGCAATCCGAAGATACGAAAAGTACGCAGCGGCTGGTAGAGCATTTGGTCCCGTCAGATATCAGCCCGAGTCCCAGCCGCAGCCAATCCCCTCGGGTCCGGGGTGTTTGGGGGATGAGTCGGTCGATACGCCGGGTTCCATTTCGGGGGCTCCTTGACCTGCGCCGATTCGGCCAATAGTGCCGCTGACCTGCAGTTATACCGTCGACAGTCGATGGCAGCGATCGGGCCTTTATGAACGTATTGCGGACTCCTTGCGGACTGAGCCAATGGTTTGATCGGGCCCAACGTCCCTCGCTCTCGATCCAGGGCGACTCGTCGTTACCTGGGCAAGATGACCTGTGACGGCCATCGTGGTCTGGCTGGAAAGGGCCTTTCGGCGTGCTCGATCCACCGCACACGGGGCCTCGAACATGGACACCGCGTTGTCTCAACCGTTGGTGTCTCACCGCGAAGGAAGTCAGACAAATGGCGTCACCGTTGGACGCCCCATCACCGGACGCACCTCCGGACGGCCTATACGGACACCGCCCCCCCGCGGCACCACCGCTGGCCTGCGGCATCACCGTAGGCCGTTCCGCCATCGGGACGGTGGTTTTGTGGGTCGGTCGTGACATTCTGTGAGAGGCCCGACGCGATATCGAAACCCTGCGAGGCAGCCACGTGAATGAAGCGGATGATCGTGCCAGCAATCATGTTCGTGCACCTGACACGAGCGCGCCAACCCGGCAGGGCACCGTTCATCTCGTGCTGGGATACGACGCAAGCCCGGCAAGCCAGGGCGCTTTGGCTGTGGCAACAAACCTTGCTCGGCGTCTTCAAGCCCAGCTTCACATCGTGCACGCGATCGCTCTGACCGACTACCCCAATCGACCCC
>JAYSQH010000364.1:0-5607 GCA_043721655.1 Phycicoccus sp.
GGCTCCGAGTGGGACTGGACGGCGCCGCAACCTGCGCCGCCATCGGCGTCGGAGGCCACGGTGCCCTCTTCGTCGGGCACCGGTCCGCCGCTGAACCAAGGCGCGCGCGGGTTGGGCGGGTTCGGCGCGGGCGTCACCTCCGCCATCGTGGCTGGCGGGTTGGTCGTGATCCTGGTGGCCGCTCTTTTCGGAGGGATCGCCGGTGGTTTCCTGGTGAGCCGGCGTGATAACACCACGGTGGCCTTGCCGGTTGCGCCCGCCGGCTCGGCCGTCCGTCCTGCCGGATCCATCGCCGACATCGCGGCCAGAGCTCTGCCCAGCGTGGTCACGATCAAGGTCCGGGGGGCTGACGCCTCAGGCACCGGGTCCGGATTCGTGCTTCGCAAGGACGGCTACATCCTGACCAACAACCATGTGGTCGAGGGTGCCGTCAAGACCGGCAAGATCACTGTGCTCTTCACTGATGGCAAGGTGTCGGATGCCAAGATCGTCGGACGTGACGAGTCCTATGACCTGGCCGTCATCCGGGTGGACCGCCGTGATCTGCCGGTGCTCGCGTTCGGTGTGTCATCCGCGGTGGTCGTGGGTGACCCGGTCATCGCTGTCGGCGCCCCGCTGGGGCTGGACAGCACCGTCACCAGCGGCATCATCAGCGCTCTGAACCGTCCCGTGACTCCCGGCGGGGGCGACTCCACCGCGTCCTTCATCAACGCCATCCAGACCGATGCGGCTATCAACCCCGGCAACTCCGGTGGGCCGTTGCTCGACATGGCCGGTCGCGTCATCGGCGTGAACTCTGCGATCGCCCGCGTCGCGGGTTCGGCGGATCCTGTTGGCGGGCAGTCCGGCAGCATCGGTGTCGGGTTCGCGATCCCGAGTGACCAGGCACGAAAGACGGCCGAGCAGCTGATCGCCAACGGCAAGGCGACGCATCCGGTCATCGGCGTCATGCTTGACACCACCTACGAAGGTGAGGGGGTCAAGATCGCCACCGTCAACAGGAACGGAGGCCCCCCGATCACCAAGGGTGGCCCGGCCGACAAGGCAGGGCTGCGGCCCGGCGACGTGATCATCAAGTTCGACGGGCGGCCGGTCGTGGGCCCGGACGAGTTCGTGGTCGCGATCCGGGCCAAGTCGGTCGGCGACCAGGTCCAGCTGACCGTGCGGCGCGGTAACAGCGAGCGAACTGTCAAGATGACTCTGCAAGCGGCCGGCTGACCGCCCCCTTCACCATCGCGAGGTGCCAAGGTGAACCTGTTCGACATCAATGGCTGGGAGTTCATCATCATCCTGGTCGTAGCACTCCTGGTGATCGGTCCTGAGCGGTTACCGGAGTACTCGGCCAAGCTCACCAAGATGGTCAGACAGGTCAGGGGTCTGGCGGACGCCGCTAAGGTGCAGCTGCGCGAGCAGATGGGGTCTGAGTTCGATGACGTCGACTGGAAACAGTACGACCCTCGCCAGTACGACCCTCGACGAATCGTTCGCGAGGCTCTGATGGACGACGCGCCCGATGACGGTCAGCCCGGTGAGGTCAAGGGGCAGTCAGCAGCCACGAAGCGCGAACCGAACAGGGCGACACCGTACGACGAGGACTCCACCTAAACAGTCTTGGGAGGCGGGCTGACGGGTGTCGCTGGGTCGGGTTGAAGGGTGGCTCTTGCCCCTGCTCGTAGGCTCCCTTGACGGGGTTGCGAGCCACCCTTCAACCCTCCCTGACGAGGGCTAGCTGCTCGCAGGCTCCCTTGACGGGGTTGCGAGCCGTCCCCCAACCCTTCCTCGCTGTGCTAGCGACCGGCGGGGGTCAGGCCCAGTGAGCGCCCGGCCAGGCCGCGTGCGCGTGTCGACAGGCCGCGGGCGATCCCGCGCAGGACCACAGCGGAGGGGCTGTTGGGCTCACTGAGCACCACGGGCATGCCGTGGTCGGCGCCTTCGCGCAGCCGGGTGTCCAGCGGGATCTGGCCCAGGAGCGGAACCGGTGCCCCCACAGTGCGGGTCAGCGAGTCTGCGACGGCCTGGCCGCCTCCGGCACCGAAGATCTCGTGGCGGGTGCCGTCCGGCAGCTCCATCCACGACATGTTCTCGATCACCCCGACGATCCGCTGATGTGTCTGCAGCGCAATGGAACCGGCACGTTCGGCCACCTCGGAGGCAGCCTTCTGGGGGGTGGTGACGACCAGGATCTCAGCGTTCGGAACGAGCTGTGCGACCGAGATCGCGATATCGCCGGTGCCCGGCGGCAGGTCGAGCAGCAACACGTCCAGGTCGCCCCAGAACACATCACCCAGGAACTGCTGCAGTGCGCGGTGCAGCATCGGCCCACGCCAGACGACGGGCTGGTTGCCCGGGACGAACATCCCGATCGAGATGACCTTCACGTCGTGCGCGAGCGGCGGAAGGATCATGTCGTCGACCTGAGTCGGGCGGTGTTCCACGCCGAGCATGCGGGGGACCGAGAAACCGTAGACGTCTGCGTCGACGACACCGACCCGCAGGCCGTCCGCGGCCATGGCGGCCGCCAGGTTGACGGTCACCGACGACTTGCCCACGCCGCCCTTGCCCGAGGCAACGCAGTAGACCCGGGTCAGACTGCTCGGCTGGGCGAAGGGGATCTCACGGTCGGCGTTGCCGCCGCGCAGGTTGGTCTTGAGCTCGGTGCGCTGCTCGTCGCTCATCACCCCGAGTGTCACGTCAACACTGGTGACGCCCTCGACGGTCAGCAGCGCGGCGGTGGCATCACGCGTCAGGGTGTCCTTGAGCGGGCATCCGGAGATCGTCAGAAGTATGGTGACCGCGGCTCGCCCGGACTCGTCGACGCCGACCGACTCGACCATCTTGAGCTCGGTGATCGGCTTGCGGATTTCGGGGTCGTTGACCTTGGAGAGGGCGGCGAGCAGGGCTTCCTGCGACGGAGCTGTCATGGCTCAATGCTAAGTCGGTTTCGGACCCTCGAACGCCGCGGGAGGTGCGTCGCCCGACAGGAGCCTCGAGCCGTCTGTCGAGAGCTGTATGCCGCGAAGCTCCATCTCGTCCAGCACCGACCGCAATTCTGAGCGCAGGTAGTCGCGGGTAACCATGTCTCGCAGGGCAATTCGTAGCGAGGCCACCTCCCGCGTGAGGAACTCAGTGTCGGCAAGATTGCGCTCGTAGCTGGCCCGATCCTGCTCGAGAGCGACTCGGTCACGGTCAGTTTGACGGTTCTGGGCGAGCAGGATGAGCGGAGCGGCATAGGACGCCTGCAGGCTGAGCAAGAGCGTGAGGAAGATGAACGGGTACTTGTCCCAAATGTGGCCGACGATCCCGATGACGTTGATCGTGACCCAGAGCAGCACGAAGACCGTCATGTAGACGAGGAACTTGGCCGTCCCCATGTAGCGTGCGAACTTCTCGGCGAACCGTCCGAAGGTGTCGGGGTCTATCTGCGGCCTGCTGAACAGGGAGCGTCTCGCCTCGCGTGGCTGGTCCAGCCGCGGGGCCCGGCTGGGGTGCTCACGGGCCATGGGTCACCTCGTGCCGCTCCTCGCGCCAGTCCTCGGGGAGGATGTGGTCCAGAACGTCGTCGACGGTCACGGCCCCGAGCAGCCGGCCATCCTCGTCAACAACCGGGACGCCCACGAGGTTGTAGGTCGCGAGCATCCGCGTGACCCGGCCGATTGACGCATCAGGAGTCAGCGGCTCAGGGTCATTGTCGAGGATGCTGCCGATGTGCGCGTGTGGCGGTTCGCGCAGAAGGCGCTGGATGTGGACCACCCCGAGGAACTTGCCGGTCGGGGTCTCCAGGGGCGGGCGGCATACGAAGACGGTCGCGGCCAGCGCGGGTGAAAGCTCGACCCGACGGACGACGGCAAGCGCCTCGGCGATGGTCGCCTCCGGTCCGAGGATGACCGGCTCGGTCGTCATCAGGCCGCCGGCAGTGTCTTCGTCGTAGGTGAGCAGCCGCCGCAGGTCTGCGGCCTCGTCGGGCTCCATCAGCCGCAGCAGCTCCTCGGCATTCTCCGGTGACAGCTCGGAGAGCAGGTCGGCCGCGTCGTCAGGCTGCATTGTCTCCAGGATGTCGGCGGCGCGCTCTCTCCCGAGGCCGCGCAGGATCTCGACCTGGTCGTCCTCGGGCAGCTCCTCGAGAACGTCGGCCAGCTTCTCGTCGTCGAGCGCGGCGGCAACCTCAGCCCGGCGTTTGGGGTTGAGGTCGTGAATGACCTCCGCGAGGTCCGCGGGCTTGAGGTCCTCGTAGCTCTCGAGCAGCTTGGCAGCGCTCTGGCCCTCGGCCTCGAGCTGGAGCCCGGCCACCTGGTCGATGTCGACGAGGACCGTCTCACCGCGGCGCCGACCGAGCCGTGAGAGGCTGCGCGTGCCACCGGATCCCTTGCGGGCGAACACCTTGGCAATGAACCAGTCGCGGTTGGACTCCTGCTCGATGGCGACGTCCTCGACCGTCGCCTCGAACGCCTCGTCAGGAGTCGTGACCCGGATGGTGCGCTCGAACAGCTCGGTGAGCACCAGCGTCTCGCTTGTTCGCTGCTCGAACCGGCGCATGTTGACCAGGCCGGTGGTGATGACCTGTCCGGCATCGACGCTGGTCACCCGGGTCATCGGGACGAAGACCCTACGTCGACCGGGCACCTCGACCACGAGACCGAGAACGCGGGGAGCCGGGCGACCTGCGCTGAAGTGGACGACCACGTCGCGGACGCGGCCCACCGGGTCACCGAGCGGGTCGAAAACGCTCAGTTCGGCAAGGCGTGCGACAAAGACGCGCGTCATGGGGCTCACGCCGCAAGGTTAGCGGGATTAGCGTCGGGTGCCGCGGCGCCACTTCGGTCGACCGTGGAGATGCCACGGGCGCCAGGTGAGCGTGGTCGCCGGCGTCGTGGCTGGCTGTGCCACGCCCGACTCCGGTGAGTAGCTGCCGGGAGCCTCGAGCGCGTCGCCGCGGGGAGCAAGTGCGTAGACGGTGGCCTCGGTGGCCCAGCGCGCGATGGTGTCACCTGCGGAGGCGTTGAGACGGCTCGCCTTGAGCGCAGTGGTGACGTCATCCCAGCGCGGGTCTTGTGGCGTGACGACACTGGCGTGGGCGGCCACCTTCACGAGTCGCCCGCCGGTGTCCTTGCTGCGGAACGTCACCGTGACATCCGCGGGAAGGGCTGGCAGGGTCTGCTCGCCGGGGCCGGTGACGACGTATGCCGAGTCTTCGAGCCACACGTGCCACGCGGGCCAGGACCTGCCACCGGGGATGTCGATCCACAACAACCCGGACTTCTTGGCCGCCTCGGAGAGGAGCGCACTCAGGTCGGTCATGCCGTCGAGCCTAGTGGCCGTCCCAGGGGTGGGGAACGTCACCCACCCGCGGCGGTGGCACGTCGCCGTGCCGCTGGGTAACCTCCCCAGCATGACCTTTATGCCTCCGACGCCCCAGCGCCCGCTGCGCTCCCGCCGCTCGAACCTCGCAGTGCCCGGTTCAAGCATCAAGATGATCGACAAGGCCAAGGGTCTTGGCGCCGACCAGGTGTTCCTGGACATCGAGGACGCGGTGGCGCCGTTGGCCAAGCCGGAGGCACGAAAGAACATCGTCGCAGCGCTGAACGAGGGTGGCTGGGGCGACACCATCCG
>JAYSQH010000365.1:0-3277 GCA_043721655.1 Phycicoccus sp.
TCGGCGTTGCCACGCAAGATGACGAACGCGCAGACGGCCTGACCGGTCACCTCGTCGGTCGCACCGACCACTGCGGCTTCTGCGACCTTGGGGTGGGACACGAGCGCGGACTCGATCTCGGTCGTGGACAGGTTGTGGCCGGCGACGATCATGACGTCGTCCACCCGACCGAGCAGCCAGATGTTGCCGTCTTCGTCCTTCTTGGCTCCGTCACCAGCGAAGTACAGGCCAGGGAAGCGCGACCAGTACGTCTCCTGGTATCGCTCCGGGTCGCCCCAGATTCCTCGAAGCATGGCAGGCCACGGCTTGGTCAGGACGAGATAGCCACCGGAGCCGTTGGGAACCGACTTGCCGAGGTCGTCGACGACATCCACCGAGATGCCGGGGACTGCGATGGTCGCCGAGCCGGGCTTGGTGTGGGTGACTCCCGGCAGCGGGCTGATCATGATGGCGCCAGTCTCGGTCTGCCACCAGGTGTCCACGATGGGGCACGTGTCGCCACCGATCACCCGGCGGTACCACATCCAGGCCTCAGGGTTGATCGGTTCGCCGACCGATCCCAAGAGTCGCAGGGAAGACAGGTCGTACTTGTCTGGGATCTCCTCGCCCCACTTCATGAAAGTGCGGATCGCGGTGGGCGCGGTGTAGAAGACAGTGACTCCGTAGTTCTGGATGATCTCCCACCAGCGGCCCTGGTGCGGGCTGTCGGGAGTGCCTTCGTACATGACCTGCGTCGCGCCAAGGGAGAGCGGTCCGTAGACGATGTAGCTGTGGCCGGTCACCCAGCCCACGTCAGCGGTGCACCAGAAAACGTCGCTGTCGGGGTGCACGTCATGCACGACTGCGTTGGTGTAGGCGCTCTGCGTCAGGTAGCCGCCGGTGGTGTGGTAGATGCCCTTGGGCTTTCCCGTGGTTCCTGAGGTGTAGAGGATGAACAGCGGGTGCTCCGAGTTGTGACCCACCACGGGGTGGGTCTCGGCGGCGGCGGCGAGTGCTTCGTGCCACCACACGTCGCGGCTGTCGTCCCAGGCCACGTCGATGCCGGTGCGCTTGACGACGAGAACCTTCTCGACCGTGGTCTCACCCGTGATCGCATCGTCGACAGCCGGCTTGAGCGCAGACGTCGTGCCACGGCGATAGCCGCCGTCGGCGGTCACCACGACCTTGGCCTGGGCGTCGCTGATACGGGTGCGGAGCGCGTCGGCGGAGAAGCCACCGAAGACAACGGAGTGGGGCGCGCCGATCCGTGCGCACGCGAGCATCGTGACTACTGCCTCGGGGATCATCGGAAGGTAGATCGCGACCCGGTCACCCTTGCGGACTCCGAGGTCCTGCAACGCATTTGCCGCGCGCTGAACGTCGGATAGCAGGTCGGAGTAAGTGATGTCGCGGGTGTCGCCGGGCTCGCCCACGAAGTGGATTGCGACCTTGTCGCCGCGTCCGGCCTCGACATGGCGGTCGACGCAGTTGTATGAGGCGTTGAGCTCGCCGCCGACAAACCACTTCGCGAAGGGGGCGTCGCTCCAGTCGAGGGTCGTCTCGAAGTCCTTGGCCCACGTCAGATAGGACCGCGCCTGTTCGGCCCAGAAGCCTTCATGGTCGGCGGCTGCCGCGTCATACAGCTCAGCCTTGCCGTTGGCTTGGGCGCTGAACTCGGCGCTGGGCGGGAACTTACGGTTCTCTTGCGACAGGTTCTCAAGGGTTTCGCGGGTCACAACGTCCTCCAGATAACAGGCGGGGTCAGAACTTCACTCAACCCGCTAATCGCCCGCGCATCAAGGCCATCCGGCAATCGGTCGTCCGACGGGCACTTGTGGCGGCGAACGGTCGCCGAGCTGGGCAGAAGCTCGTTCAGACGAGCGCTTTGCCCAGATGCATCGCGTCCGGTGAGCCGACGTAATGGCCGTAAGGCGTGCCGTCAACTTCGGTGTAGCCCGATGCGCGGTAGAGCCCGACCGCACTGGTCTGCGGCCGCCCGGTCTCGAGGACCAGCCACTCGACACCGGCCGCGCGCGCACTGGTTTCGAGCCCGGCCAGGACAATGCGGGACAGGCCGCGCCCGCGGGCGGAGGGGGCGACATACATGCGCTTGATCTCGGCGGTGTGTCGCGAGGGCAAACCGGGTCGGTCGCCCAGCTGTCGCCAGCCACCCATGGCGACGGGCTGGCCATCCAGATAGCCGACGACGAAATGCCCGTTGGGCGGCTCGAAGTCGGCGACCTCCACCCTGCTCTCGTCGCCCGGTCCGCCGTAGAGCTCGCGGTAGTGCGCCTGCACCTGGTTTGTCAGTGCGGCGACGTCGGGATGGCCGTAGGCGCGGCGGATCAGTTCCACGCGAGGACTGTATGCCGGTCGGTCCCCCGACGGTCAGGGGGGCAGCGGCCATCACCGGCGATGGAGGCGTGCCGGCGCGCGTCCGGCGCCGGCGCAGCAAATCGCCCGGTTGCGTCGAACACGCAACCGGGCGACTCACGCTTATCACCCGATGTGTCGGGCGTTCCAGGTCTTGGCCAGCGTCACCGGGGCCAGGTGGGCATGACCACGCGCTTTACGGTGGCGTTGTAGACGCCAGCGAATGATCCGTACCAGGCGACCAAGGCGGTGACCAGCCCCAGGTAGCCGCCGAGGTGGGTCATGGTCGAGGAGCCGGCGAACTCGCCCACGGTGAGGAATGCGAAGGTGACCAGCAGGATGGCGAAGAGCGAGAACAGGAATCCGGAGATTCGCGAAGCCACGATGGTCATGTACAGCGTGAAGATCGTCCAGGCAAGCAGGAACACGCCGATCCCCTGCGCTGCATCCGTCCCGGTCGTGGGCAGGTTCTTGCCATTGGAGACGAGGTACCAGAACGCCATCCAGAACGCGCCATACGAGCTGAACGCCAGCGCACCAAAAGTATTGCCCTTGGCGAACTCCCACATCCCTGCAAACAGCTGCGCGATGCCGCCATAGAAGAGTGCCACGCCAAGGACGACTACCTCGGCGGACTTGGGCGCCAGCCCAGAGTTGAACGAGCTGAGCATGAAGGTGGTGAGGGCGAACCCCGCGAGTCCGAGCGGTCCGGGGTCGGCAAGGTGGGCACCGAACGACGGTGCCGACACTGTCTGGGGAGTTGTTGTTGGGGTCAAAACCTGTGTCATGACGGTCCTTTCGCGAGGGCGCACGCCGCCCGGTGGAACTCCCAAGGTAGGGACTGTGACTTGTCCCACGTCAGACCCTGCACGCCGCAAAGCGTCCACCGGGCGCCCGGCTCGATGTGTGGCGGTGGCGGTCGCGC
>JAYSQH010000366.1:0-10337 GCA_043721655.1 Phycicoccus sp.
GCCCGCACCGTCTGAACCTCGTTAGCCCCAAGGGCGATCTGCGCGACGTAGACGTTTCCGTACTGCATTGCCAGGGCGCCCAGGTCCTTCTTCGGCGTCTCCTTACCGGCGGTCGCGAACTTCGCCACCGCGCCCCTCGGGGTTGCCTTGGACGCCTGACCACCGGTGTTGGAGTAGACCTCGGTGTCGAGAACCAGAACGTTGACGTTCTCCCCCGACGCGAGCACGTGGTCCAGCCCGCCATACCCGATGTCGTAGGCCCACCCGTCCCCGCCGATGATCCACACATCGCTGCGGACAAGGGCGTCGGCCAGGCTCGACAGGTGGCGCGCGCTGGAGTCGTCCTGCAGCGCGTCCAGCCGCTCGCGCAGCCGCACCACCCGCTCCCGCTGGGCGCTGACCCCGGCCTCATCCGACTGGTCCGCGCGCAGCAGGTCGCGAGCCAGATCCGGACCGACCGCGTCGGCGAGCGTCCCCAGCAGCCCGCGCGCCGTCGCCGTACTCTTCTCGACGCCCAGGCGCATGCCCAGACCGAACTCGGCGTTGTCCTCGAACAGGCTGTTGGACCAGGCGGGCCCGCGACCCTCGGCGTTGCTGGTCCACGGCGTCGTCGGCAGGTTCCCGCCATAGATCGAGGAGCATCCCGTCGCGTTCGCCACGATCATGCGATCGCCGAAGAGCTGGGTGAGCAGGCGCAGGTATGGCGTCTCGCCGCACCCCTCGCACGCGCTGGAGAACTCAAACAGCGGTTGAAGAACCTGCGAGCCCTTGATGGTCTCGTGCGGGAGCAGACCGCGGTCCAGCGGTGGGATGGTCTCAGCGAACGCGTAGTTGGCTCGCTCGCGGTCGCGGTGCTCGGCAACCGGCTCCATGTTGAGGGCCTTGTGTCCGACCACGGTCTTGCTGTTGGCCGGGCATTGCTCCACGCAGACCCCGCACCCGGTGCAGTCGTCGGGGGCGACCTGGATGCTCAGCAGGTGTGGCGTCTTCAGCTCGCGGGCGGCGAAGGGCTTGGACGCAAGGGTGTCCGGCGCTCCGTCCAGCTTGTCGGGAGCAAACACCCTCATCCCCATTGCGTTGTGGGGGCACACGATCGCGCACTTGCCGCAGTCGATGCAGATGTCGGGGTCCCAGATCGGGATCTCCTGGGCAAGCGCCCGCTTCTCGTATCGCGTGGTGCCGGTCGGGAAGGTTCCGTCCACCGGCAGCGCGCTCACCGGAAGCAGGTGCCCCTCGCCGGCGAGGATGCGCGCGGTGACCCTGGTGACGAAGTCGGGGGCACCGATCGGAACCACCTCGCGCAGGGACGTGATGGACGTCACCGCGGCCGGCACCGTGAGCTCGTGCAGCTCGGCCAGGGACTGGTCGATGGCAGCAAGGTTGCGCTCGACGACCTGCCGCCCGCGACGGCCGTAGGACTTCTCCACCGCGCGCCTGACAGCATCCAGTGCCTCCTCCTGGGGCAGGATCCCGGAGAGGGCGAAGAAGCACGGCTGCATGACGGTGTTGATCCGCCCGCGAAGGCCGAGCTCGCCGGCCACCCGGTGGGCGTCGATGACGTGCACCTTGAGCTTCTTCTCGATGATGGTCGCCTGAACCGGCTCGGGGAGCGCGTCCCACACCTGGTCGGGAGGGTAGGGCGCGTTGAGCAGCACGGTCGCGCCCGGTCTGGCCACGGCAAGGACGTTCTGCGCATACAGGAACTGGAACTGGTGGCAGGCAACGAGATCGGCCTGGTCGATGAGGTAGGTGGAACGGATCGGCTGACGGGAGAACCGCAGGTGAGAGACCGTCATCGCGCCGGCCTTCTTCGAGTCGTAGACGAAGTAGCCCTGGGCATGCAGGTCGGTCTTCTCTGCCACGATCTTGACGGTGTTCTTGTTGGCGCCGACGGTGCCGTCGGAACCCAGCCCGTAGAACACCGCGCGGACGTCTCCCTCAGGCGTGGGCAGCTCGAACTCGGGATCGGGCCGCACCGACAGGTGGGTCACGTCGTCGATGATCCCGACGGTGAACCGGGGCCGCGGCGTCTCGGACCTGAGCTCGTCGAAGACCCCCTTGACCATGGCCGGGGTGAACTCCTTGGACGAGAGCCCGTATCGGCCGCCGGTCACCCGCGGCATCGTGCCGGGGTCGCGCAGCCCGCTGGTCGTCGATTCGGCAAGCGTGGCAACGACATCGAGGAACAGCGGCTCGCCATAGGCCCCGGGTTCCTTGGTGCGGTCGAGCACCGCGACCCGGCGCGCGGTCAGCGGCAGCGCGGCAACGAGCTCGGCGGCGGGGAACGGCCGGTAGAGCCGGACGGTCAGAACACCCACCTGCTCGCCGCGACGGTTGAGCTCCTCGACCGTCTCCTGGACCGCCCCCGCCCCGGAACCCATGATCACGATGACTCGGTCGGCCTGTGGGTGCCCGGCATACTCCACCAGCTGGTATGCGCGCCCGGTGCGCTCGGCGAGCCGATCCATCGCGTCCTGCACCGCGGCCGGCACGGCATCGTAGAACGGGTTGGCGGCCTCGCGGGACTGGAAGAACACGTCCGGGTTCTGCGCCGTTCCCCGCAGCACCGGGTGTTGTGGGCTCAGCCTGCGCCCACGGTGGGCCAGGACGGCGGCTTCGTCGACCAGGGCGCGCAGGTCGTCCTGCTCGAGGACGGCCACCCGGTTCATCTCGTGGGAGGTGCGGAAGCCGTCGAAGAAGTGAAGGAACGGGACACGGGTCTGCAACGTGGCCAGGTGGGCCACGAAGGCCAGGTCCTGAGCCTCCTGCACCGAGCTGGAGGCCAGCATGGCGAAGCCGGTGCTGCGTGCGGCCATCACGTCCGAGTGGTCACCGAAGATCGAGAGCGCGTGCGTGGCAAGGCTGCGGGCGGCGACATGGATGACCGCGGACGTCAGCTCACCGGCGATCTTGAACATGTTGGGCAGCATCAGCAAGAGGCCCTGGGACGAGGTGAACGTCGTGGCCAGCGCCCCGGTCTGCAGCGCGCCATGGAGAGCGCCCGCGGCACCGCCTTCGCTCTGCATCTGGACCACACGGGGAACCGTGCCCCACAGATTGGTCCGGCCGGTCGACGCCCAGGCGTCGGCGAACTCCCCCATCGGTGATGACGGGGTGATCGGATAGAGGGTTACCAGCTCGCTGAGAGCATAGGCGACCGCGGCCGCTGCTTCGTTCCCGTCGACGCATTCATGCCGCATGTCATGTCTCTCTGCAGTCTTGGACCCTGACGTGGCCACGGTAACCGACCGACGACTTGGCCCTACACGGCCCACCACGTGCCGTCCGCGTGTGACTGCCCAGAGGTGTGGTCTGCTGGGCATGAGGCGGTCATGCGAGCCGTCCCAACGCCGCCCGCAAACCTTTGTTGGGGTGGGCAGCGGGCAGGACCTTCTGGATGTCGGCGAGAGCCTGGGTGAGTGTCCGTCCCTTGAACCGCGCGGCATACAGCGCTGCGACGGCCGGAGTCCGGGACTGCGCCTGGACGCAGTGCAGCAGGACCGTCTTGCCATCCTTTCGAAGCGCATCGACTGTTGCGGCAGCGTCAGCCAGGACAAAGTCCAGGTGTGGGTTCTTGTCAGGCTTGGGGTCATCGACCAGCCATACCTCGACGTGATCGCCGACAGCCACACCCCGGGCCGGGACCTCAGCGGCGCCCAGGCGGCACAGCGACACCACCGCATTCACCCCGTCTGGCAGGTGGTCCAGCGCATCGACGCCGCCGAGCCAGACACCGTCGTCGTCGGGGTGTTGCCCCATCGCGAAACGACCCGGGTAGCCCGAGTAGTCCATCCTCTCAGCCTGGGGCCAACCGGCAGGGTCGGGCTGGCCGCCACGGGCCGTCATCACCCCACAGCTCACCAGGTCGCGGGCGCGCAGCCCTGGCCAGCCGTGCAGCTTGCGGCGCCATGCTGCGGGAACGGCGGACGCACCGTATGCGCCGCCCAGCAGGCCACCTGCGATTGCGGCGACGGTGTCGGCGTCACGGCCACCTCGGACCGCGGCTTCGAGTCCAGTCCTCAGATGCTCCGCCGACGTGGAGGTGTGCTCAGCAGATTCCCCGACGGCGTTGCGAGAGTGCGTGATTGCCGACCAGGCACCTTGCAGAGCCTCCACGACCCACCCGTTGCGCCCGAAGTCGGCAGGCGTTCGAGCCTCGGCCTGATCGAGTCGCTGCGACCACACCAACGCGCGATCCGTCGGAAGGTGTTCCAGAGCCAGCCGGAGCCCCTCGAGGTTTCCGTACAGGACGGCGTGGCGGATCGCCAGGCTCCACAGGGCGCAGGCCTCCCCCGCCTCCGGGTCGAAGTGGGTCAGGGCGCTGAGCTGTTGGGCCGCCTGCACAAGCCCCGCCTCGTCGTCCAGGAACGCCAAGGCGACCGGAGCCGTGCGCATCAGGGACCCGTTGCCACCAGAGCGTCCGGTGCGGGCATGGTGAGCCTGCGAAGCACGTGCGAGGTCGCTCGCGTTCGGGTGGTCCAGTCCGCGCTGAGCGGCGGCCTGCCGGGCAGCGCCCAACACCGAACGGGTCTGGTGTCCCACGTCTTTGGCGCTCTTTGCCCAGTCGCTCCAACGGGCCGCAACCCGGTCCTGCGCCTGCGGGCTGAGCAAGTCACGGCCCTCGGCTGAGACCTCGGCGATGGCGATGGCCATCGAGGTATCGTCGGTCCACTCCCCCGGCGCCCACCCGAAAGACCCGCCACCGACCATCCTGACCGGAACGTCGGCGCCAAGGGGCGGACCGAACTCGTAGGGGGCACCCAGGGCGTCGCCACATGCCATGCCGAGCTGGACACCGGCGGCGCGGTCGAGCTGCGCGGCGTTCAGGTCAAGTGTCATGCGACCTCCATCAGGTGGTGGCGACGGTTGAACACGGTGGCGTGCAGGAGGTGATCGTCCCAGCCGAGACCGCGGATCTCGTGGTACTCCGACCGAGAGGCCAGGGCGTGTCCGGCGCCGGCGTCGACGTCAAGCTCATCACCCAACGGCGCCGTGGCCAGACGCTCCACGAACCGGCGAGCCCGGCGACCGGGAGTCGGCTCCGGCAGCATGAGAGCTGCGTCGATCGCGGCAGCCTCGAGCAGGCCGGGCAGGTGCCGGCGCAGGGCAGAGGTTGAGGCGAACACCTCCACGAAGGCGGGCTGGCCACCAATTCCGATGAGCACACCGCGCTGGCCCAGCAGCGGTCGGATCTTCTGGATGCCAGTCCCGCCGCTGGTATCGGACGGAGCGGCCCGACGGTTCAGGTGGTCGACGTACGAAGCGGTGGGTGATGCGCCAAACGCGGCGTCATACCTGGAGACCCGTTCCCACACCTCATTCTGCCGGTCATCACCGTCGGCAACGGTCTGAGCGGATCGGACCATCATCGAGGCGCGGCGGGCCCGTCGCACCTGGGCCGTGGTGCCATGCCAGCGACCGTGCTCCACACAGGACACGCTGGCCATCAGCTTCTCGCCGGCCAGCAGCAGGATGTCGTTGTTCAGGGTCCGGTGCTGCCACCCACCCTCGAACAGCTCCCCGGCGACCAGCAGCGCGGGTCTGGCCCCCGCGTTGACAAGGACCAGCTCCTCGACCACCGGGCTTCCCTCGCGCTCGTCCACCTGCACCCGAGCCGCGGTCCCCGTGTCCAGACCCGACACGACCGGCGCGTCGGTCCAGATCGGGAACACGCTCAAGCCACCCAGGTTCGTGCCCTGCCCCACATGCAGGGTCGGCATCATCAAGAGGTTCATCTGCGATCACTTCCATCCCATTGATTTGAGCAGTTCCGCTCTAATCCAGACGGTAGAGGTAGGCTCTGACAGTGCCCCTTGCCCCACCGCCCGCCAGCGCCGCGAAGCCGTTTCGGGACTCAACCGGACGGACACTGGCCGACTATTCGCAGCCGTCCGTGGCCGTGGATACCGCAGTCCTGACCCTCGCCCCCCGGATCAACCCGGCCCCTGGCGCTCCCCCGCACCGTTTGTCCGTGCTCCTGGTCCGACGACCCGAGGGTGCTGGTGGTCAGCAGTGGGCACTGCCGGGCACCTTCCTGCACCAGGGCGAACGTCTCTGGGACGCCGTCTCCCGCTCCTTGGCCGAGAAGGGCGGCGTCACCGGTGGCCACCCCGCTCAGCTCGCCGTGTTCGACGACCCCGGTCGGGACGAACGCGGATGGGTGCTGTCTGTGGCACACCTGGCTGTCATCCCGTATGCCGACCTCGAAGGCGCGCTCGAAACCCAACCCGAACGGGTCCGGCTCGCACCCGTATCGCGACCCGGGCCGCTCCCCTACGACCACGCCTTGATCGTGGCTGCGGCCAGGAAAGAGCTCAGAGGGCGGTATGCCGACCGTCCCGACCCCGAACACCTCCTGGGCCCGCGGTTCACCTTCCGCGAGCTGCGAGACATCCATCAGGCCATCGGCGGAAGGACCCTGCAAAAGGACACCTTCCGCCGGGCCATGGAACCTCACCTGCAGGGAACCGGCACTCTCTCGTCCGGCACCGTCGGTCGTCCCTCACAACGTTTTCGCCGCGCCCGCTAGCGACTCTCGAGCGACGCACGCTCCACGGATGGGATCAGTAGCCGTGACGAAGCCGGAGTAGGTCCTTGCAGGTGCGGGCGTCACCCTTGGGCCCAGTCCAGGTGAGCGACGCCCGCCCGGTCGCGCAATCGGCGTCGAGCGAGGCGCTCTGCTCGCCCACGGTCCAGGTCAGGGTGACGTGCGAGCCGCCGCCGCCGACCTCGCACTGGCCCGCGAACGCCGGGTGACCGTTGCGGAACCGGATGAGCGCGACCAGGGCGACCACCACGGGCCGGGTGAGGTCGCGGTCGATCTCGTCTCGTGTGTAGGAGTGCCGGTTGATATCGCGACCGACCCCTGACCGGGCGAGCAGGTCCATGTCGTTGTGGCCCGCGAGCAGCCCCACGTAGTAGACCTGCGGGATCCCGGGCGTGAAGAACTGCACCGCGCGAGCCAGCAGATAGGCCGAGTCGTCACGGCCCAAGGCGTCGTAGTAGGTGCAGTTGACCTGGTAGACATCGACGTTGGACGCTGCCCAACCGGTCGCCCGCCGCGACTGCCCGCCGGACCGCTCGTGGATGCCCTCGACCAGAGCATGGATCTGCGCCGGGGTGAGCAGGCCGGGCCGGCCGTCGGCCATCTGGTCGGGCCCGACGTCGATAACCCCGATCCCGTCATGGGTGTCCAGCACGGTCACCGCGTTGACCGGACGCAACTCAAGCCAGACACGCAGCGACGTTGCGTCCCCCGTGTACAGGGCGTGCAGCAGCAACGGCGGCAGCGCGAAGTCGTACACCCGGTCCACCGCCGAGCCGATCGCGATCTGCCGCTCGTAGTGCGCGTGGATCTCCACGAGCACCTGCACCCCGAGCTCGCGCGCCCGCGCCGTCAGCTCGTCGATGAACTCCATGGTGTGCGCGGTCATGAACGACGACGTGCCGGGCGTCTTGATCGCGTAGCCCACCGCGTCCAGGCGCACCATCGACACCCCGCCCTCGGCCAGGGCCAGCAGAACCCGGTCCAGGTATGCCCTTCCGGCCGGGTCGGCCAGGTTCAGGTCGATCTGCGTGCTGGTGAACGTCGTCCACACCAGCCGGCGCCGCTGCCCCAGCCTCAGAGTCGTAAACGGCAGGCCCGGGCGAGGGCGGTAGATCCCCACCAGCTCGTCCTCGTCAGCACCGTCGGGATAGACGTCAGACATGGTCAGGAACATCCCCGCGTATGGCGAGTCGTCGCCGTGGGTGACCACGTCGCGGAACTCGGCCGAGCCCGCTGAGACGTGGTTGACGATGAGGTCGACCATCAGCGCATAGTCGCCAGCCAGGGCCAGGACGTCGTCCCACGACCCGAGCCGTGGGTCGACCTCGCAGTGGTCCACGGGGTCGAAACCGGCGTCGGCTCCGTCGAACGGGGTGAAGAACGGCAGCACGTGCACCCCGGCGAAGAGCCCCGCCAGCGGCCCGTCCAGGATCTCGTGCAACCCGGGCAGGCTGCCCCCGAACCGGTCGGCATAGGCGATCAGCTGCACGTTCTCGCGCAGTTCCGTCTCGCCCATCTCACTCACCTTCGGTTCTAGGTGCTCGGTCTAGGTGCTCGGCTCCTCATCGGTCAATGGAGTCGGGCGACCACCTGGACGGGCGAAGACCAGATCCGTCGACGACGGGGGCCGCCCGGTGATCTGTTCAACAGCTCGAGCGTATGCCGCTAGCTGTGGCGTGTAGCGCACCTTCTTAGCCTCGACCTCGGCATCTGACGTCGCCTTGTCGGTCTTGTAGTCCAGGATCGCCAGCGACCCAGGACCACCGTCGACGAGCAGGTCGATGTATCCCTCCAGGAAGCGTTCACCGTCCTGCACGACGAGGTAGACCTCCGACAGGGTCCGTGTGTCCGGGTCGAGAACGTTCTGGAGCGCGTCGTCGTGGAGGGCGGACCAGACCCGTCCTTCTAAGTCGGCTTGCAGCTCGGGGATTCCCTGTTCGGCGCAGGCGAGCCGTGCCAGGCTCCGCACCTCGTCAACGGTGGGGGTCTTGAGATTGACGAGCTCGAGGACGCGGTGCGTCGCGGTTCCGATCGCTTTGCCCTTGCTTGAGCTCCGCCAAACGGGAGCCGGGGTCGGCGATCCTTCGGTGGGCTCGACCGCGTCATCCTCGTCCGCCTTGTCCGGCTCGAGCGCCGTCTCGTCTGCGAGAACGACGGCGGCAGCTGGGCTTTGGACGGCCAGCGAGGTGGGGCTGGTCGCCACCCGCAGGCTTACGGCGTCAAGAAGTCTCTGACGACCAGCCGCAAAGTCCACCCGGGTGGGGAGCGTTGGTGCCGAGCCGGCCGGCTGCTCGAGTGCCGCCAAAGGTTGGCCGATACCGGAATCGATTCGGGCGAGTCCACCCTTCGACAGAAGGTCCCACAACTGCTGCGCCGAGCTCCGTTGCGATGCGGCGCCGACGGGTGGTGCGTGATAGCAGCCGAGCACCAGGTGGTCCATGGCACGTGTGGTCGCGACGTAGAGCAGGCGGATGCCCTCGCGGCGAGCCGCTTCCTTGTCAGCAAGGACGGCGGCCCCCCAACCAGACGTCTCGAGCTTGCTTGCCCTGAAACGAATCTGGGGCCCTTGGTCGGTCCACAACACCTGGGACTGGCGCCCGGCCCCGCCAGCGAGGCCGGCGACCATGGTGATCGGGAACTCCAGCCCCTTGGCACCGTGAATGGTGAGGATGCGGACGGCGTCGTCGTCGGTCTCGGGGACCACTGTCTCGAGGAGGTCGGCGTCGTTTTCCATCTGCTGGAGCGCCCAGACGACGAAGCTGCCCAGACCGGAGCCGCCGTTGTCACACCACTCGCGGGACTGGTCGACCACGAAGCGCAGTCGACGCCAGTGGTCGCGCGGTCGACGTTGCGAGGCGGTGAGCTCGACCAGGCGCAGCTCCCGGACGATCTTTTCCACCAGCTGGTTGGCGGGGAGCCACCACCTGCTCTGGTGCCAGTCGCGCATAGTGGCCAGTGCGGTCGCGACAGGGTGCTCGGCGAGGCCAGCCGGTGTCGGGGCGAACAGCGACCAACGTCCGCCCGCCGCCCGCCACGTCACCAGGTCGACGTCGGAGCAGGCCAGGCCGGGGTTTCGCAGCGCCGCAATCAGCGCCACTTCGTCGGCCGGGCTGTCGACGGCCGCAAGGATGGCGATGAGACCGCGCACGGCGTCGGTGGACCACACCAGTGATCGGCTCTCGATGCGATAGGGGACGTCCCGATCCTGCAGCGCCCTCTCCAGCGTGGGCAGAGAGGTGCGGGTCGGCAACAGAATTGCCATGTCTTTGTATGACGCTGTCCCGTCGGGGATCTTCCAGCCATCCCGCTTCGCGCGGACGGCAACGTCTGCGAGATGGGCCGACTCCAGCTGCCTCAACACCGCTGCACTAGCACCCGGAAGTGGCCCACCGATCAGCAGCACCGGAGGAATGTCGCCGACGGATTCACGGGAGGGCTCGAGGTCGGCGTAGTCGATGCCGGCGTTCGGGTCTTGGCCGATCAGGACGCCGAAGGCCGCGTTGGCTGCATTCAGAACCCCCGGGACGCTGCGGAAGTTGACCTTCAGACGCGCAGGGACGTGCTGGTCGCCGACCGCAGTGAAGACCTCGAGGTCAGCGCGTCGGAAGCGATAGATCGACTGCTTGGCATCGCCCACGAAGAACAGGCGACCGCTTTCGACTGCGATGTCCGCCCACACACCGGGGTCCTCGACGCCATGGGGCCCTGCCAGCAGGTAGGCGATCTCAGCCTGGATCGGGTCGGTGTCCTGGAACTCGTCGATGAGCAGGGTCGGCCACTGGTCGTGCAG
>JAYSQH010000367.1:0-4176 GCA_043721655.1 Phycicoccus sp.
CTTGAGCTTGGCTGCGTAGAGATCAGCGTTGAGCAGGACCGAGCCGGTCAGGTCGCTGCCGCGAAGATCCGCCGCGCGCAGCGATGCCTCGGTCAGCCGAAGGCCGGTCAGCGCGACATTGGCCAGTGCGCACCCATTGAGGTTCGCGGCATACAGGTTGCAGTTCTGCAGGAGCATGCCGAGGCCTCGGGTCCCCTCGAAGACCGCGCCCATCAGCCGGCAGCCGTGGAACTCCGCCTCACTCATCAGCGCTCCGCCAAAGCGCGCGTCGGAGGCATCCAGCATCTCGAACCGCGCGCCGGCAAGGTCTGCGTCGATGAAGCGTGCGCTCCGGGCACTACCGCCTTTGAACAGCGCCGAGTCGAGCCTCGCTCCGTTCAGCCTGGCCTCATCGAGGTTGCAGTCGAGGAACTGCCATCCGGGCAGGTCGAGTCGTCGCAGATCGGCTCCACTCAGGTCGCAACGCACCAGGGTCAGAGCGCCGGCACCGAGCTCGGCGCGGTCGCGCAACGCGGTGCCACTCAGCTCGAGGTCCTGTAGCTGATCACTGGTCATTGGAACAGGTCCTTGTGTCGATGGGAGGAATCCCAGTGCCAAGTCTCGGGACACGAATGCAATCTCGCCAGAGAATACGCCTTATTGCGTATTTCTACGTAGATTGCCTACGCAATATGATTAAATGGGACTCTTCTCAATGGACTCGGGTTGACCGGACTTTTCTCTATAAGCAATCTTATTCGCGCCGATGCCCTGAATAACGGCTCGAGGATTCGCCCGGACAGACATCATGAGAACACGAACGGTGCCCGTCGAAGACGGACAGGACACCTTTAAGCGGAGGAGACGTGTCCCGGATCCGGGTGCTGGTGGTCGACGACTCTGCTGTCGTGCGCAAGCTCGTGGCGGATGCTCTTGCTGGCGACCAAGAGATCGAGGTGATCGGCACGGCTGCTGATGGCCGCATCGCGCTGAAGATGGTCGAGCAACTCAGGCCAGACCTGGTGACGATGGACCTCGAGCTGCCGCACTTGGACGGTATCGAGACGGTCCGGGCATTGCGTCGTCGAGGCGACCGGCTGCCGATCATCATTTTCACCTCGGCCAGCACGCAAGACGTGAGGTCGAAGTTCAACGCACTCGCCGCGGGCGCCAGCGAATTCGTCACGAAGCCGTCGAGCATGCTCGGCGCCGACCCATCCCTCGCGCAGGTCGCCGGCGAGCTCATTCCCAGGATCAAGGCGCTGGTTCCGTATCCCGGTCCGCATTGGGCTACATCAGTCGCGGGTGGTACTGCGACCCCGGCAGCACGAGGTGACGGGCTGCAACGTGGGGCCAGACCACAAGAACCTCAGCGACTGGTGCGCGTGGTCGTCATCGGTGCATCGATGGGCGGTCCTGAGGCCGTGTCCCGAGTGCTCAGCGACATCCCGAGGCTCCCCGTCCCGGTTGTTCTGGTGCAGCACATGCCCCCCGACTTCACGCGGCAGTTCGCGGAACGGCTGGACCACCTGTGCACGAGCACGGTCTTGGAGTCGGCCGGGGGCGAGGAACTGGAGCCGGAACACGTGTACGTCGCACCTGGTGACCATCACCTCGAGCTGCGGGCCTCGGCCCTGGGCGCCATAACAGTTCTCCATCAGGGTCCGATGGTCAACTTCTCCAGACCCTCGATCGACGTTCTCTTTCACTCGGCGGCAAGAGTCTTCCCGGGAGGGCTCCTGGCAGTCGTGCTGACCGGTATGGGCGCCGATGGGCGCGGGGGGAGCGAGGCTGTGGTCGCGTCGGGTGGCACCGTGCTGGCGCAGGACGAGGCCTCTAGCGTGGTGTGGGGCATGCCTGGCGCGGTGGTGAAGGCGGGCCTCGCCCATCGGGTCCTGCCCCTCGACGAGATCGGCGAAGCCATCGTTGCAGCAGTCCAGCGTTCGGGACCTGTCGACTTCGCCTCGCCGAGTGGCACCCCGTGACTCCTACTGCAGGCTGACCTCCGAAGCAGGGCACGCAGCCAGACAGCGACTGTGCTCGCCTGGCGCGGGCGTCCTCTGGTCGTCTCGCTGTGGACGGTCTGAGAAGCCGCTCTGGGCCAGCGCCATCGGGCGCGAGACATGGCAGACTTCAGCCGTGGCCGACATAACAGAAAACATTAGATGAGCCCGGTGATCGACTGCATGACCGAGGAGGGTCTCTCGGAGGGCATCCAGGCTGCCGCAGAGGCCGTTCGTCGTGGTGAGCTCGTGGTGCTGCCCACCGACACGGTCTACGGCGTGGGCGCTGACGCGTTCTCTGCGCAAGCCGTGGCGGCAATCCTGGCTGCCAAGGGCAGGGGCCGTGAGATGCCTCCGCCAGTCCTCATCCCGAGCCCACGAACGGTCGACGGCCTTGCCACCCACGTCCCCGACTATGCGCGTGACCTGATCGCGTCCTTCTGGCCCGGCCCGTTGACGCTGGTGCTTTATGCGCAGTCTTCGCTGATGTGGGATCTGGGGGACACTCGGGGAACCGTCGCCCTTCGAATGCCTCAGGGCGACACCGCGCTCAGGCTCCTGGACGAGGTGGGTCCGATGGCCGTCACCAGTGCCAACGTCACGGGTCAACCACCGGCCAGGACCGTCCTGGATGCCGCCACCCAGCTCGGCTCGGCCGTGAGCATCTATCTGGACGGAGGGCCGTCCACCGGTGGCCTGGCCTCAACAATCCTGGACTGCACCGACGAGGCCCCGGTCATCCTGCGCGCCGGTGCCCTGTCCGTCAGCCAGATCCAGCAGGTTCTGGGCGACATCGAGCTGCGCAACTGAGCCTCGGCGGGGTGTCAGACGGGCCTCATCGTGTCCTTCACCGACTCGAGTTGACAGTGATCTGCTGGACGGCGCCGGTCTGGACGTGCCAGCGGGCGAGGACGTCGCCGTACACGCCGCTGCGCAGCAGCTCTTCGAGGGCCCCCTGGACGGCGTCACGCAGACTGCTCTGACCCTTGGCGACGACGATGCCGTAGAGCCCCGGCTCGTACTGCGCGCTGGACGCGAGCTGGTACTGCGACTTGGTACGGATGTCGTTGACTAGGAAGACCGCAGGCGGGAGGTCGTTCAGCACCGCGACCACGCGACCGGTGCGCAGCTGCAGGAGGGCATCTGAGTTGGTCGGGTAGGTCTTCACGGTGATGCGCTTCGTGCCGCAGTTCTTCTGCGTTCGTGCCAGGAGGTCCACCTGGGTCGTGGCGTTCTCGACGGCGACCGCCTTGCCGCACAGGTCGTTGAGCTCTGTCACGCCGGCCGGGTTGCCACGCTGCACGACGATCGCCGTGCCGGCGGTGAAGTAGTTGACGAAGTCGGCGAGCTTGGCGCGCTCGGGGGTGTCCGTCATGGACGACATGGCGAGGTCCAGGTCACCGCGACCGACCTCCGCGAGCAGCTTGTCGAAGTTGATGGGGGCGAACTGGAGGCGAACTCCCAGGACCCGTCCGAGCTCGACGCCCAGGTCGGGCTCCATCCCGATGATGGTGCGACCATCGGGCCCGAATGACTCCATGGGCGCGTAGGAGGCGTCGGTGCCGACCCGTATGACGCCTCGGTCCTTGACGGACTGCGGGAGCAGGTCGTGCAGCTTCGGGTCGAGACGCGCCTGCTTCCTAGCTGTCGACTCGGTCGGTGTCGAGCCGCTGGGCGTGGAGCCGTTGCACCCGGCAGACAGCATGGCCGCCAGCACCAGGACGAGGCTTGTTCCGACGCGGAGAGGATGTGTGGTTGGCCGTTTCATCTGGCTGCTCCTTCGCTCCCGTGCCCGGCCTGCGCCTGGGCACTTTGCCTTGTTGACGTGCCGGAGGAGGCTGTTGACGCGGTGTCGCCGAATATTTTGGCAACGTCTGTCCAGGGTGACGGGTGCACCCAGAGACTCCCCTGAGCCTGGTCACACCCGACAGTTATCAGAACATCCGCGACCTCCTGGGACTCCACACCCACGGCGGTAACCAGGAATCCAAGGCTGTGGCCGAGATCCATGACCGAGCGCAGGACCGAGCGGTCATTCTCTTTGCCTAGCAGATCAGCAAGCACCTTTCGGTCGATCTTGACCTCCGAAACCTGGACGGAGCGGAGCTTCGACAGACCTGTGAAGCCGGTGCCGAAGTCATCTATCGCGATCGAGATCCCCTGTGCGGCGAGCGCTCCGATAACCTCTTCGGCC
>JAYSQH010000368.1:0-4367 GCA_043721655.1 Phycicoccus sp.
GACGCAGCCTGGTTGGCGGGATCTGTGGTCGTGTCAGTCATGAGAGCTCCGGGGTGTTTCGCGCGATGGCGTTGCTGCTGAGGGCGTACCTGTTGATATCGACGCCGGCTTGGGCAAGTGCATCCGTAAACGCACTCCAGCCTAGCAGCGCACATTTGATCCGGGCGGGGTACTTCGATACGCCCACGAAGGCGACACCGTCGCCGATCTCATCCTCGTCGCCGTGGTCGAGACCCTTGCTCGTCAGCATCCTGCGCATGGCGGAGAACGAGGTGAGCGCCTCTTCGACGCTGTGGCCGATCACCTCATCGGCCAGGACCGAGGTCGAGGCCGTCGAGATCGAGCAACCGAGCGTGTCGTAGGACAGGTCGGCGATCACCGCCGACGTGCCCTCACCGACGAGCTGCACGCGCAGGGTGATCTCGTCGCCGCAGGTGGTGTTGATGTGGTGCACCTGGGCATTGAACGGCTCACGCAGACCAGCGTGATGCGGCCGTTTCGCGTGCTCCAGGATGATCTCCTGATAGAGGTCCATCAGACGGCCACCCCGAACACTGCAGGCACCCGGTCAAGGGCCGTCAGCAGCGCCTCGACCTCGGCAACCGTGTTGTATGCCGCGAAGCTGGCCCGCGTCGTAGCCGTCACCTTCATCCGCCGGTGCAGCGGCCAGGCGCAGTGGTGCCCGACCCGGACTGCGACTCCGGAGTCGTCCAGGATCTGACCCACGTCATGCGGGTGAACTCCATCGACGACGAAGGCAACTGCGCCAGAGCGGTCCTGACCGTCGGTGGGGCCGATCACCCGGACCCAGCGACGCTGGGCCAGGCCGGCCAGAAGCGCCTCAGTCAGCTCGTGTTCATGCGCGGCCACCCGGTCCATGCCCAGAGCGGTGAGATAGTCGCAGGCAGCGGCCAGTCCGACGGCCTGGGCGGCCATGGGCACACCAGCCTCGAAGCGCTGCGGCGGCGCGGCGTAGGTGGAGCCCTCCATACGGACGTCCTCGATCATCGAGCCGCCGGTGAGGAATGGCGGCATCGCCTTGAGCAGGTCATAGCGGCCCCACAGAACGCCGATTCCCATCGGGCCGAGCATCTTGTGACCGCTGAACGCGAGGAAGTCCACGCCGAGCTCAGCCACGTCGACTGTCATGTGCGGCGTGGACTGACACGCGTCCAGGACTGTCAAGGCGCCCACCGCACGAGCCCGATCAACAATGGCAGCAACGGGATTGATGGTTCCGAGAACGTTGGACACATGCGCGAAAGCAACGACCTTGGTGCGTTCGGTGATCACCGTGTCCAGGTCGTCCAGGTTGAGGCGGCCGTCGTCAGTGACGCCGATCCAGTGCAGAGTGGCGCCGGTTCGGCGGGCCAGCTCCTGCCACGGAACGAGGTTGGCGTGGTGCTCCATCTCGGTGACGACGATCTCGTCGCCCACTCCGAGGACAAACCTGGAGGCAACCGCCGGGTCAACGCCATCCATGGCTCCTGACGCGGCGGCATTGCTGAAGGCATAGGCAACGAGGTTGAGGGCTTCAGTGGCGTTCTTGGTGAACACGACCTCGCGGGTCTGGGCGCCGATGAAACGGGCCACGGTCTCGCGCGCGGACTCATAGGCATCGGTCGCCTCTTCGGCCAGCTGGTGCGCACCGCGGTGGACTGCGGAGTTGTGCTGCTCGTAGAAAGCACGTTCGGCGTCGAGCACCTGGCGTGGTTTGTGCGAGGTCGCACCGGAGTCGAGATAGACCAACGGCTTCCCGCCACGCACCGTCCGCGAGAGAATCGCGAAGTCAGCGCGGATGGCGGCTGACTCCTGCTCGGTGAATGCCTTGCTCAGAACGGTGTCCTGGATGGTGGTCATGGTGGTCATGGTGGTCAGTCCCTCGGTTCTCTAGGCCCCGACCTTGACGAACCGGTCATAGCCCTCGTTCTCGAGCCGGTCGGCGAGCTCGGGCCCGCCTTCCTCGACGATGCGGCCCTCGATGAAGACGTGGACGAAGTCAGGCTTGATGTAGCGCAGGATCCGTGTGTAGTGAGTGATCAGCAGGACGCCGACGTCACCGCCGGCAGCCACCCGGTTGACACCTTCGGAGACGACCTTGAGGGCATCGACGTCGAGGCCGGAGTCGGTCTCGTCCAGGATGGCCAGCTTCGGACGCAGCAGCTCCATCTGGAGGATCTCATGGCGCTTCTTCTCGCCGCCGGAGAAACCCTCGTTGACGTTGCGCTCGGCAAACTCTGGGTCCATCTTCAGCTCGGACATGGCGGCCTTCATGTCCTTGACCCAGTTGCGCAGCTTGGGAGCCTCACCGTCGATCGCGGTCTTGGCGGTGCGCAGGAAGTTGGACACGGTGACGCCGGGAACCTCGATCGGGTACTGCATGGCCAAGAACATGCCTGCGCGGGCACGCTCGTCCACCTTCATCGCCAGGACGTCGGCACCATCGAGCGTCACGGTGCCCTGGGTCACGGTGTACTTCGGGTGACCGGCGATGCTGTATGCCAGGGTCGACTTGCCGGAGCCGTTGGGCCCCATGATCGCGTGGGTCTCCCCCGCCTTCACGGTCAGGTCCACGCCGCGCAGGATCTCCTTGACGCCGTTCTCGGTGTCGACCGTGACATGCAGGTCGTGAATCTCCAGTGTTGCCATGGGCTTTCAGTTCTCCTTCGTCACGGAGACGAACACGTCGCCACCGTCGATCTTCACGGGATAAACAGCTATGGGGGTGATGGCCGGCAGGCCCGTGGGCTTACCGGAGCGCAGGTCGAAACGCGAGCCGTGCAACCAGCACTCGATCTCGCCGCCCTCGACGTCGCCCTCGGACAGGGAGACGTTCGCGTGGCTGCAGGTGTCGTCGATCGCGTGGATGTCGCCGGCACTGTCACGCACGATGGCGAGACGGTTGCCGTCGATCTCAACCTGGACCGCACCCACCTTCGGCAGGTCGTCGACGGAGCAGACACGGACGAATCCGCCTGTCGCGGTGTTCGTTCCGACCGTCGTTCCTTGTGGGTTCACGCAGACTCCACCAGGGTGGCCGGGCCCATCGACAGGGAAAGCTCGGTGTCGATCGCGGACATTAGGTGTTCCTGGACCTCGGGGACGCCGATTCGGTTGACGATGTCGGCGAAGAAACCGCGGACGACAAGGCGGCGAGCCTCGTCCTGAGGGATGCCACGCGACTCCAGGTAGAACAGCTGTTCGTCATCGAAACGGCCTGTCGCCGAGGCATGCCCTGCGCCGATGATCTCGCCGGTCTCGATCTCGAGGTTCGGCACCGAGTCGGCCCGCGCGCCGTCCGTCAGGATCAGGTTGCGGTTGAGCTCATAGGTGCTGGTGCCCTCAGCGGTCGCCCGGATGAGAACGTCGCCGATCCACACCGTGTGGGCCGAGTCGCCCTGGAGCGCGCCCTTGTACTCAACGTTCGAGACGCAGCTGGGCGCCTCGTGGTCGACGAACAGGCGATGTTCCTGATGCTGCCCCGCGTCGGCGAAGTAGACGCCGATCGCCTTGGCATAGCCCCCGGGGCCGGAGTAGCGCACGTTGGTGCACACCCGCACGATCTCGCCGCCAAGAGTGACGGTGACGTGCTTCAGCTTGGCGTCGCGGCCGACCAGCGCATCGTTCTGGGCGAGGTGGATCGCGTCGTCGTCCCACTCCTGCACCGTGACGAAGGTCAGGTCTGCACCGTCACCGAGGCGCAGCTCCACGTTGCTGGCGCACTCGGCTGACCCTCTGTGGCTGAGCACCACGGTGGCCTTGGAGAACCGGCCGACGTCAACAATCAGGTGACCGTTGACCCGGGGCGGTCGCTGGCCCGCAACGCGATCGCCGGTCATCGTGATCCGCACCGGCTCGCTGAGCTCGACCTCGTGGGGAATGGTCACCACCGTGGCCTTCTCGGCGCCGGCCCACGCCGCGGCGGAGGCGCGGTCGGCCGGGCGCATGACGGAACCGAACACAGCGTCGCCGGCCTTGGCCTCGCCGATCTCGACGCCCAGGGGCGCGGAGATGTCGAGCGTCAGTCTGGACTCGTCAGTCGGCTCGACCTGGAAAAGGCCACCGAGACGGTCCACAGGGGTGAATCGCCAGTCCTCTTCGCGGCCGCCTGGCACCAGGAAGTCGGCCACGTCATACGAGGTCGTGCGCTCGGCACGCGACTGGTCGGGGACGAAGGCCGCCCCGGAGTCGGTATGAGCCTTCGCTCCGGGTCGCTGGGGTGAAGTTTCTTGCGTGACGGTCATTAACCGACCGCTCCTTCCATCTGAAGCTCGATCAGGCGGTTGAGCTCGAGGGCGTACTCCATCGGCAGCTCGCGCGCGATGGGCTCGATGAACCCGCGCACGATCATGGCCATGGCCTCTTCC
>JAYSQH010000369.1:0-5285 GCA_043721655.1 Phycicoccus sp.
TCAGAACAGCCTCGGTCGCAGCGCCATCCACGGCCCGCGGAGCCACGCTCACGATCAGGAGCACGCCCTGGCCAGCTGACCCGTCGCCATACTGCCCTCCGACTTTAGTCCGAGAGGCTCCGGGCTTGACCCGCACGCTCACTCTCACCTGGCCATTGTGTCGGGTCGCGAAACACCATCCCGGATTCGGGGTCCCCCTTGACCGTGGCAGGCTTGCGGCGTGTTGACGATGACCGCGGAAGAGTTCGACGAAGCCGTCGGGGATGCACTCGACGAGGTCCCTGCCGAGCTGCTTGCCCTGATGGACAACGTCGTGTTCCTTGTGGAGGACGAACCAGCCCCAGATGATCCGGACCTGCTCGGCGTCTATGAAGGCACTCCGCTGACCGAGCGTGACGGCGGCTGGGCCGCCGGAGCACTGCCGGACCGGATCACCATCTTCCGAGGACCCACGCTGCGGATGTGTGAGACTCGCCAGGAGATCCTGGCCGAGGTTGCGGTCACCGTGGTGCACGAGATCGCACACCACTTCGGCATCGACGACGACCGGCTGCAGGAGCTCGGGTGGGACTGAGCGGCACCCGGGGCCTCAGACGAGCGCGCTCTGGGCCTTCCATCCGGCGAAGTCATAGACCCAGACGCCGATGCCCTCTGTCGGTTTGAAGGGACGGGAGGATCCGGTGAACTTGACCACGTCACCCATCCTGGAGTTGTTGAACATCCACTCGGCATTGGCAGGCGCCAAGTTGGTGCAGCCATGCGACACGTTCTGGGTCCCTTGTGCATTGACCGACCAGGGAGCGGAGTGGAGGAACTCTCCCGTCCAGGTCACCCGCAGGTTCCACTTGGTGTCGATCTTGTAGTAGTTGGGGTCGCCCTTGGGGATTCCGACAGTCGCCGAGTCCATCGTGATGGCGGCGTTGCGCTCGATGATGATCTTGGTGCCATAGCGAGTCTCGGTGAGAGCCCCGGGCCGCCCAGTGCTCACCGGGATCGTGCGGATCACCACGCCATCGCGACGAACCACCAGGGTGTGGAGGTGCATGTCCACGGTGCTCACCATGGACGGGCCCACGGTGAAGCTCGCCTGGTCATCACCGACGATCCACTTGTCGGCACCGGTCTGGAGACCATGCAGCGGCGTCGACACGCTGACCTTGGTGCCGGGGAACCAGAAGTCCTTGGGGCGCCACATCAGCTGGCGGTTGTCGAGCCATCCCCAGGCGCCCTGCTGCACCGGAACCGTCGTGACCTTCACGCGCTTCTCGACTTCGGCCCGCTGAGCCGGGGTAATAACCCCGGAGTCGAACTGGACGATGACCGGCATCCCGACACCGACAACCCCGCCGTTGGGTATCAGTCCGTACGTCGCCCTCACCTTCGGCACCAGGGTCGTGAAGGTCGAGATGGTCGTAGTCGCCGTCCCGTCGGGCCCTGTCGACGCCACAGTCAGGCTGTATGTCGCGGCTGGACGAAGCAGCTCGCTGTTCGTCCAGCTCCCGTCGGCACCCGCACGCACTGGAACGTTCTCACCCTTGGCATCCACGAGTGTCACGTTGCCCAGCGTGCCGGTGACGGCCTTCACAGTCACGGGAACGTTGGGCGCGACGCCGGTTGCCAGATCAGCAGGGACGACGTCCAACGCTGCGGGAGTGGTCGTGGGCGTGGGAGTGACCTCGGGCGTGCTCACGCTCGGCTCCGCCCCCTTAGCGGCAGGGCCACTCGTGCCTCCGACCGCAATGCCCTGGCAGGCGCTCAGCACCATGCTCAGCGTCACAAGCACAGCCGCAAAACCGCCCCATGACCGGGACCTCGCTGATGGTGCCTTCACGTCGTACCGACTCTCAGGTCACGGCCAATGGCCGATGCTCACCGGACCCCCCGTGAGGCCGGTCGTATGGACAGACGCCCCAATGCCCCCCGGAGGCTGGCCTTGTGAAGTCACGAAAAAGCGCCTCACCACGGTCAGGAACTTGTCTCGTCGGACGTGGACCCAGTTTACAGCCAGGGCCGCACAACTGGGCGTCACAGTGGGCGGACGCGCCGACGATCAGACGGCGTGCTCCCCACGGAAGTACTCGAACGTCCAGCCGATGAGGGCCAGGGTGGCCAGACACAGACCGATAATGAACAGCCACCAGCCGACGGCAAGACCGAGGAAGACGACCGCGGCGGAGGCGGCCAACGCCAGCGGCCACCAGCTGTAGGGGCTGAAGAACCCATACTCCCCTTCGGCCGCCGAGATCGGGGCTGTGGGGTCGTCCTCAGGGCGGGGGTCCAGCTTGCGGCCTGTCTCCCAGAGGTAGAAGCCGATCAGTGCGGAAAGCGCGGCGGCCAGGAGCAGCCCAAACGGCCCCACCGGCTCCCGCCAGTGCGTCACGGTGCCGTAGATCAGCCCCACCACGGTGAAGAACGTTCCGATCACGACGAAGAGCTTGAACTCGGCCTTCATGGTGTGTCCTCACCCCTGACGTGCTGGTCAGCTGCGCTGCCTTCGCCCGGCACGCCGCCTTGTCCGGCGCGGTCCAGATCGTTCTTGCCAAGCAAGGTGTTCACAATGCGCTGGTCTGCCTCGGGCGTGTCGTAGACCACGGATTCGGGGTGGTGCAGGTCGAAGGCCGGGCGCTCGGAGCGGATCCGTGGGATCGACTCGAAGTTGTGCCGGGGCGGCGGACATGACGTCGCCCACTCCAGCGAGGCGCCGTAACCCCACGGGTCGTCGGTCTCGACCAGCGGCGCCGTCCGGTAGGTCTTCCACACGTTGTAGAGGAACGGAATCGTCGAGGCACCGAGCAGAAAAGCGCCGACGCTGGAGACCTGGTTCATCCAGGTGAAGCCGTCTTCGGGCAGGTAGTCGGCATAACGACGCGGCATACCCTTGATGCCGAGCAGGTGCTGGATCAGGAACGTGGTGTGGAAGCCGATGAACAACATCCAGAAATGGATCTTGCCGAGCTTCTCGTCCAGCATCCGGCCGGTGAACTTTGGCCACCAGAAGTAGAAGCCGGCGAACATAGCGAACACGACGGTGCCGAACACCACGTAGTGGAAGTGCGCCACCACGAAGTAGGAGTCGGTGACGTGGAAGTCCAGCACCGGGCTGGACAAGATGATGCCGGTCAGCCCACCGAAGAGGAACGTCGTCAGGAAGCCGATCGCCCACAGCATCGGCGTCTCGAAGGTCACGGACCCGCCCCACATCGTGCCGATCCAGTTGACGAACTTCACCCCGGTCGGCACTGCGATGAGCATGGTCATGATGGCGAAGAACGGGAGCAGGACCTGGCCGGTCGCGTACATGTGGTGGGCCCAGACACTCACCGAGAGTGCAGCGATGGCGATCGTCGCGAAGATCATGCTCTTGTAGCCGAACAACGGCTTGCGTGAGAACACCGGCAGGATCTCGCTGATGATGCCGAAGAACGGCAACGCGATGATATAGACCTCTGGGTGGCCGAAGAACCAGAACAGGTGTTGCCAGAGCATCGCTCCGCTGTTGCTCGGGTCGAACACGTGAGCCCCGAGGCGGCGGTCGGCGCCCAGGGCGAACAGGGCAGAGGCGAGCACCGGGAAGGCCATCAGGATCATGATCGAGGTGACCAGGATGGTCCAGGTGAACAACGGCATCCGGAACATGGTCATGCCGGGAGCGCGCAGGCAGATGATCGTGGTGATGAAGTTGACCCCACCCAGGATCGTGCCAAAACCGGCCAGCGCCAGACCGAAGACCCACAGGTCACCGCCCAGGCCGGGGCTGTACGCAACGTCCGAGAGCGGCGCATAGGCGAACCATCCGAACGAAGCCGCGCCTGCTGGCGTGAGGAACCCGGCGGAGGCGATCAGCCCACCGAACAGATAAAGCCAGTAGGCGAGCATGTTCAGCCGGGGGAAGGCGACGTCCGGCGCACCGATCTGAATCGGCATGAGGGCGTTGGCGAATCCGGCGAAGAGCGGAGTCGCGAACAGCAGCAGCATGATCGTGCCGTGCATGGTGAACAGCTGGTTGTACTGCTCGGGGTTGTCCACGATCTGCAGACCCGGCGCGAAGAGCTCGGCCCGGATCAGCATGGCGAGCAGCCCCCCGATCATGAAGAAGGCGAACGAGGTGATGAAGTAGAGGTTTCCGATCACCTTGTGGTCGGTCGTGGTGACCCACTTGACCACCGTCTGACCTGGTGAACGACGACGGGTGGATGGGTCGACCTGGAAGGACGCGGTCGTTTGCACGCTGGACATCAGTTGCTTCCTCCCTTGGGCAGGTACTGCTGGTCGCCCTGTTCGATCTTCTCGCGGTTAAGGCTGTTGTCGAGCATGCCGACGTTGCCCCGGGCCAGGAGATCGGCCATGTGCGCGTCATAGTCGGCCTGGGACACGACCTTGACCTGGAACAGCATCTGCGAGTGATAGGTGCCACACAGCTCGGCGCACTTGCCCCGGAACGTGCCGAGCTCGGTTGGCCTGATCTGGAACCGGTTGACCTTGCCTGGAATCATGTCCATCTTCATCAGGAACTGCGGCACCCAGAAAGAGTGGATGACGTCACGAGCGGTGAGGACGAACTCCACCCGCTTGTTCACCGGCAGGTAGAGCGCCGGCAGGGTAGCGGCAACGCCCGGCTGTCCGGTCAGCTCGGCCATGGTCCCGGACTCGAAGGTGCCGGCCTCGATGTAGTTGAAGTCCCAGCTCCACTGTTTGCCGACGACGTTGACCGTGACGTCAGGCTTCTTGGAGGTGTCCAGCAGCACCGACTCGTCGCGCGCGGTGTAGAAGAACAGGACCGCGATCATCAGGAGGGGGACGACCGTGAAGAAGATCTCGATCGGCACGTTGTAGCGCAGCTGCTCGGGCAGGCCCACATCGTCCTTCTTGCGACGGTAGGCCACGATGCACCAGATGATCAGGCCCCAGACGATCACGCCGACTCCGAGAGCAGCCAGCCATGAGCCGTTCCAGAGGGCGATAATCCGGCCGCTCTGGTCGGTCACGCCGTGCGGAAGCAGACCGCGTGAAAGCGACTCGCCGCAGCCGCTGAGGGCTACGGCGCAGGTCACGGCCAGACCGGTGACAGTCAGTCTTCGCCGCTTGACGTGTGCGACTGAGACATCTCTGCGTGCCAAGACACCTCTGCGTGCCACTGAGACATCCTTTCGTGCCGTGTCATCGTGCCGACGCAAGATGCGCACCTTCTGATCAGGGATCAGCCAATGTCACAAACCCTACTGCAGCCGGGGCCTTTGGAAGGGTCAACTCGGGACTATGTTCAAGGCGTGGGCCAACACTTTGAG
>JAYSQH010000370.1:0-1635 GCA_043721655.1 Phycicoccus sp.
GATCTCAGCGTCGCCGAACCGGAAGTCGCGGACCGCCTCGAGCAGTCGCCCGGTGCCCGCGACCACGCCGTAACGGCGGCCCTCCGGGAGCCGTCTGGCGAAGACCTCGAACACGCTGTACCGCCGCGCCGCGCCACTGTGCAGTGCGGCCTGGAGCATCGTGAGCTCGTAGTGGTCGGTCAGCAGCGCGGTGCTGGCACGTGCGGTTCTGGTCACGGCTGGCAGCCTATTGTGGAGCCGTGTCCATCGCCCCCGCCGAGGTGTCTCGCACCGAGATCGCCGAGGACTTGCTGCTGGATCCGCCCTGGATCACATTGGTCTGGAACGACCCGGTCAACCTGATGTCGTACGTGACCTATGTGTTCCAGACGTACTTCGGCTACTCGCGGGAGAAGGCCGAGAAGCTCATGCTCGACGTGCACCAGAAGGGCAGGGCTGTGGTCTCGAACGGGCCGCGCGAGACGATGGAGCGCGACACCGAGGCGCTGCAGGGCTACGGGCTGTGGGCTACCTTCCAGAAGGACGACTGAGTGGCAAAAGCCTTCAAGCGCAAAGGTGGTCGCTTCGTTGCCCGACTCGATGAGGTTGAGCGCGAGGTCGTCCTCGGCCTCTTGCAGCAGACCCAGGCGTTTATCGCGCCGGCGCATCGGGAACCGACCGGAGACCCGTTCGAGGACCTGGTGGCCACGCTCGGACCGCCCCCGCCATTCGACTCAGGGGCTGACGGCCCGGGGGCTGACGGCTCGGGGGCTGACGGCCCGAAGACGCCTCGCGACCCCGCGCTGGAGCGTCTGCTGCCGACCGCCCATCGCGAGGACCCGGCGCTGGCAGCCGAGTTCCGCCGACTGACCGAGCACGGTCTGCGCGAGCGCAAGGCGGCCAACCTGGCGACGGCGATCTCGGCCCTGCTGACCCCGGACGGAGACAAGGTCAGTCTGGACCCGGAGCAGGCGCAGGCCATGGTGGTGGCGCTGACCGACGTACGGCTGCTGCTCGGGGAGCGGTTGGGGCTTCGGACCGATGACGACGCCGACGCACTCCAGGATCGGCTCGAGGCGGCTTCGGAGGGCGACTCCGAGCTCTACCTCGCGGCGTACTACGACTTCATGACGTGGCTCCAGGAGTCCCTCACCCAAGCCCTCATGGCCTGAACACGAGCCAGCCCGAAGGATCGTGGGTGCTGGGACGCCCACATTCCTTCACCCTGACCTCGGCGCGGCCCGGCGTCGCTCGGCGCGGCCTCGTTGTCCACATGGGTCGATCCGCACGACCCATGATCCACAGGGGAGCGACCTGGTCTGGCGTGGGTGCTGGCGGCCGGGTCAGGGTCAGCAGATGAGGACACCCACGAGCATTTGCGGACAGCGACCGTGAGCACATGCCGACAACCACGCTGAGCCGGGTCGAGGCGTTGGCCGAAGCCCAGCTCGGCGTTCTGGCCCGTGCCCAGTGTCTGGCCCTCGGCATGACATCGGACGCCATCAGATGGATGTTGCACTCTCGCCGCTGGCAGAGGGTGCACCAAGGCGTCTACGCGACCCACGTGGGGCCGCTCGACTGGCGCGCCCGCGTCAGTGCCGCGTTGTTGTACTGCGGAGAGGGCGCCGTGGCCTCGCATCGCACGGCCGCTCGACT
>JAYSQH010000371.1:0-2553 GCA_043721655.1 Phycicoccus sp.
GCGGGTTCGCCCTGAGCACGAAAACCATGGGAGCCGGGCTCAGGCCGGCTTCCGCAGCGTTCTTGTGCAAAGAGGTTATGCATGATTAGTGTGCACACATGGCCAATCCCAGAACTCGCGCCCTCCACCTCGATCGCGCCGCTCTGGCCGTGCTGGCCCATCCGTTGCGTTCCCGGTTGCTGGCCGAGCTGCAGCTCAGCGGTCCGGCCACGGCGACCATGCTGGCGGCGCTGCTCAACACCAACAGCGGGGCCACGAGCTACCACCTGCGCAAGCTCGCCCAGGTGTCACTGGTGGTCGACTCGGGCGAGGGAAAGGGTCGCCGGCGACTGTGGAGCGCCAGTACCGGGGTCCGGCCCCGAGATGAGGACCCAGGTGATGATGCCGACGCACAAGCCGCGCTCACCTGGCTCGCGCGCGACTATCTGCATCTTTTCACCGACCGGGCCGAGCACTGGCTGGACACCCAGGACGCGTGGCCCGTCGACTGGCGCGATGAGGTCGGTCTGTCGGACCATCTCGTCCAGGTCACCGCTGAGCAGCTCACGGCGCTGCGCCAGGATCTGGTGGACGTTCTGGAACGCTACCGCAGGGTTGGTGCCGGCAACCCGAGCGCCAAGAGGGTCTCGGTCTACCTCTGCCCCCTTCCGGTCGACAGCCTCCGCGGGGAATGACTGCACCCGCGGAGACTGTCCGATCCTTTGACCCCTGCACCAGGGGCCTTCGCAATAACTGCGAATACTTGGAAAAGATCGTTCAGCGGCGTTCCGGGGACTGCTGCGGCATGCTGGTGCAGCGACCCCGGCGCCAACGATGCGCGGGGCATCGACTGGAGGTGCTCGTGGACTTCGCCGTGCTGGCGGTCATCATGCTCGCCGGTCTCGTGGGGCCGTTGCTGGCAATGCCGCGGCGTTGGCAGGTGCCGGTCGTCGTGGGCGAGCTGTTCATGGGGGTCCTCCTGGGTCGGACCGGGCTTGGCTTCCTCGACGCCTCCGACGACACGTTCTCGTTCCTGGCAGAGGTGGGGTTCGGGCTGGTCATGTTCGTGGCCGGCACCCACGTGCCCGTTCGCGATGCCAGCCTCCGCGCAAGCCTGGGACGCGGCACCTGGCGCGCCGTGCTGGTGGGAGCAGGGTCGGCCATTCTCGGCGTCCTGCTGGCGACACTCTTCGGGACCGGCCACGCCGCCCTGTATGCCGTGCTGATGGCCTCGTCCTCTGCCCTGCTGATACTGCCCATCATCGACTCTCTGGACCTCGGCGGCGAGCACGTCCTGCAGCTGCTGCCACAGGTCGCAGTCGCAGACGCCGTCTGCATCGTCGCAGTCCCCCTGGTCATCGACCCCGCGCACGTCGGACGCGCCGCGCTCGGAGCCTTGGCCGTCACGGCGACCGGCGCATGCCTGTTCGTCGTGCTGTACGCGTTGGAGCACAGAGGCCTGCGTCGCCGACTTCACCGGGTGTCCGAAGATCGGCACTTCGCCCTCGAGCTGCGGATCAGCTTGATGATCCTGTTCTCGCTCGCTGCCGTCGCCACGCGATCCCACGTGTCGATCATGCTGGCAGGCTTCGTCTTCGGGCTCGCGGTGTCCGCCGTCGGAGCGCCACGCCGGCTGGCACGACAGCTCTTCGCAGTGACCGAGGGCTTCTTCGGCCCCTTGTTCTTCGTCTGGCTCGGCGCGTCGCTGGACCTGCAGGCCCTGCGAGCCCGGCCGTCGCTGATCCTCCTGGGGCTGTTGCTCGGAGCAGGTGCGGTTCTCAGCCATTCACTGACCAGGTTCACCGGACAACCACTGAGCCTGGGCTCGTTGGCGGCCGCGCAGATCGGTGTTCCGGTCGCTGCGGCAACTCTGGGCACGAGCTTGAACGTCCTTCAACCGGGCGAACCGGCAGCGCTGGTGCTGGGCGCCCTGGTGACCGTGGCCGCGGCAGCCATCGCCGGCGGATCCGCAGCCAGGCAAGGACACCTCGCCTCCGCTAGGGACCCGGGACTCACTCAGCGAGCGCGCCGAACCCGCCCTTCGTCCCATACCGGCTCGTCAGACTCATAGACCGAGCCGTCCCGGCCGAAGACCAGGTAACGGTCGAAGCCCTTGGCGAACCACCGGTCGTGGGTGACTGCCACCACCGTGCCGTCGAAGGCCTCGAGTCCCTCCTCGAGCGCGTCAGCCGAGTGCAGGTCGAGGTTGTCGGTCGGCTCGTCCAACAACAACATCGTGGCGCCGCTCAGCTCGAGCAGGAGGATCTGGAACCGGGCCTGCTGCCCGCCGGACAAGGAGTCGAAGGTCTGCTCCGAGGCCCGCGCGAGCTCGTAGCGGTCCAGAGCGCGGGCCGCTTCCTCGCGAGGCTTTCCGGCTCGATGCTCGTCGCCGCGGTGCAGTATCTCCAGCAGGGTTCGTCCCAACAACGCGGGGTGCTGGTGGGTCTGGGCGAACCAGCCTGGCCGCACCCTTGAGCCGAGCCGCACGGTGCCGGTGTGAGCGACGGTGACCGGCTGAACATCGCCGACGGATCGGTGCTCGGGTGCCGGGTCGCTGCCGCCGGCCGCGAGCAG
>JAYSQH010000372.1:0-1669 GCA_043721655.1 Phycicoccus sp.
AAGTGGCCCGCGAGGCAGTGTCCGAGCTGGTCCAGCACGCGTCCCCCGCCGCCGTCGGCGAGGGCTTCCTCCGCCACGACGACGTGCGCCGAGAGGACCGGGAGCCCGCTGGTGATCGTCCAGGCGTGCAGGTCATGGACGCCGATCACTCCGAGCGTGTCGGTGAGGTGTTGGCGGACTTCGTCGAGGTCGACGCCCTTGGGCGTGGCTTCGAGCAGCACATCGACAGCCTCGCGCAGCAGGGCCCAGGTCCGGGGCAGGATCATCAGCCCGATCGCGGCTGAGGCGATGGCATCGGCCCGGGTGAAGCCGGTCAGTTGGATGACCACGGCCGCGACGATGACGGCCGCTGACCCCAGGAGATCGCCGAGGACTTCCAGGTACGCGCCTCGCACGTTGAGCGACTGCTGTTGGCCTCCGCGTAGCACCAGCAGGGAACCAGCGTTGGCGACGAGCCCGACAACAGCCACGGCCAACATGACGCCGGTGGAGACTTCCGGGGGAGCGTTGAACCGTCTGACCGCCTCGACCAGGACGTAGCCGGCGACGCCGAACAGCAGGATTGCGTTGATGACCGCGGCGAGGATCTCGAACCGCTGGTATCCGAAGGTGCGCTTGGCGGTCGCGGGGCGAGCTGCGAACGCGGCGGCCAGCAGGGCCAGCCCCACCCCGGCGGCGTCGGTGAGCATGTGCCCGGCGTCGGCCAGCAGCGCCAGGGAACCCGAGACCAGGCCGCCGACGATCTCGGCGATCATGACCGTCACCGTGATTGCCAAGACGCCCAGGAGCCGGTTGCGATGGGTCCCCGTGGTCGTGCCGTGGGAGTGCCCAGCACCCATCAGTGGTCCTGCCCGCTCCCGTTGTTGTCGTGGTCGTTCGTCGGTGAGCAACACGCGTCGGCGCCGCCCGTTTCGCCCGCGCATCCATCCGTCGACTCGGTTGGTTCTGCAGGCACCGGCCCGCACGAACATGCCTCCCCCTGCCAGGCCGCCCAGCCCTCACGGACCGCGACCCCGGCGATCACCAGACCGGCCAGCGGATCGGCCCAGCTCCATCCCAACGTCGCGTTCAAGACCAGCCCGACCAGCAGGACCACCGAAAGGTAGGTGCACAACAGCGCCTGTTTGGAGTCCGCGACAACGCTGCCCGAACCCAGCTCACGCCCCGTCCTGCGCTGAGCAAAGGACAGGAACGGCATCACCAGAAGGGACGCGCACGCGATCGCGATGCCCAGCCCGGATGGCCGCGCCTCCTCGGCACCGAAAAGTGTCCGCACCGATTCCACGGACACGTAGGCGGCCAGAGCAAAGAAAGACAAGGCGATCAGTCGCAGGGCTTGCCGCTCTCGCGTCTGAGGCAGACGATGACGGAACTGCCACAGGATCACCACTCCGCTGGCAACCTCCACCAGCGAGTCCAGCCCAAAGCCGATCAACGCCACCGAACCCGCGATGCTACCGGCGGCAACGGAGACACCGGCCTCGACCAGGTTGTAAGCCACGCTCGCGCCGGCCAGCAACTGGGCCCGCCGGCCAAGCGCGCGCCGCCGGTCGGCCGTCACCGTCGGCACGCTGGTCACCGTCATGAGCCGCGCGCCTGGCCGTAGGTCGGACACAGCACCACAGCATCCCCCGTCGCCGCCAGCAGCTGCTCGGCCGCGGCCAGAAGT
>JAYSQH010000373.1:0-10736 GCA_043721655.1 Phycicoccus sp.
CGGTCATGAGGGATCTCGAACGCCGCGAAGATGTCTTCGTGGGTCTCGGGCGGTGCCCCGAAGAAACAGCCGCCCAACCCCTCGTCGACCGCCGTCAGCAGCATCATCAGGGCGGCCATACCCGTGTCGATGTCCCAGTAGGGCACCGGCCAGCGCGCCTCCTCCATGTCGGCCCAGCCCTTGTCCGGCTCGGCATATCGACGTAGGTAGGTGAGCTTGTCGGAGAGGCAGATGATCAGGGCCGGGGCGGTTTGCATGCCCGCAAGCCATGCGTCCGGCTCGTCGTCGGTATCGGTGGCAGCAGCCCAGAAGGCCTGCCGTTCCTCGGGTTCGATGAGCACGACGAAGTCCCATCCCTGGCTGAACCCTGCGCTGGGAGCCCTGATGGCGTTGCGTAGAATGGTGCTGATGACCTCGGCTGGCACGGGCTGCTCAGGGTCGTACTGACGCACCATGCGGCGCTTGCGCACGACGTCGGAGAACTCCATAGCGCCACTGTGCCACGCCGTCTGGAACGTCTTGGAAAGGCTGCCCGAACCTCGTGACGACTGTATGGAACCACGCGGCAGTGTTCTGCGTCACAGCTCTATGACAGTCACCATCAATCCTCGTCGTGCCGCATGGGTCGTCATCACCGTCATCGCGCTCTTGGTCGCGTACTCCATCGGGACAACGCGTTCTGGCGGCACCGCGGCTTCAGCCTCGTCGCTCACCAGGGCCTCCAGCGCCTCATCGACCCAGCCCTCGGCGACCCTGGCCATCGGTCCGGGAATCACCGTCGGCGGACGAGCGACCGTTGCCGGGACCCCGGACACGCTCCGGCTCGACCTCTCCGTCGTGGCCACCGCGCCATCGGTTTCCGAGGCGCTCGCGTCCGCGAACCGTTCTGCAGCCATCGTCCAGAAGTCCCTGCTCGACAGCAGGGTTCTGAAGAAGGACCTGCAGACCTCAGGACTCAACATCCAGCCCGAGTACGACTACACGAAACCGGGGACGCCTCGACTCAAGGACTACCAGGTGTCCGAGAGTGTCACGGCCAAGCTGCGCGACCTGGGCCGCGCCGGTGACATCATCGGCAAGGCCGTCAGCGCGGGCGGAAACGCCATCCGGGTCAACGGGATCAGCCTTGACCTGGAGGACACCAGTGCGCTGGTGTCCAGTGCCCGGGACAAGGCATTCGCCAACGCCAAGGCCAAGGCTGAGCAGTATGCGCGGGCCGCAGGGCGGAGCCTGGGCGACGTCGTCAGCATCGCCGAGGATGTCACCACCCCGTCGCTGAACCCACTGCAATACGGGTCGTCCGAAGCCTCGGCCAGGGACACAGCCAGCGTCCCGATCCAGCCGGGGAGCCAGAACGTCAGCGTCAGTGTGACCGTGGTCTTCGCAATGGGCTGAGCCGGCCGCGATGGGCTGCGCCAGGCACCGGGGGGGCCTGGCGCAGGTTCAGTTCTTTAGCCCGGGGAAGTCGGACTCCCAGAACTCCGTCTTGCTGGCCCGGTCCGGGGTGTCAGCACTGGCGCCGGCGCCGTGGACGTCCTCCTCGCGACCGCGTAGCTCGACGCGGCGGATCTTGCCCGAGATGGTCTTGGGCAGCTCTGCAAACTCGATCCGACGCACGCGCTTGTAGGCCGCGAGGTGTTCGCGGGCATAGGCCAGGATGGACTCAGCGGTCTCAGCCGTCGGTGAGTAGCCAGGTGCCAGAACGACATAGGCCTTCGGAACGGCCAGGCGCGTGGCATCTGGCGAGGGCACGACAGCCGCCTCGGCAACCGCCGGATGCTCGATCAAGACCGACTCGAGCTCGAACGGGCTGATCCGGTAGTCGGAGGCCTTGAACACGTCATCGGCCCGTCCGACATAGGTGATGTAGCCGCGGGCATCGCGGGAGGCGACGTCGCCGGTGTGGTACGCCTTGTCACGCATCGACTCGTCCGTCTTCTCGGCGTCGCCGTGATAGCCGACCATCAGACCCACCGGCCGCCCGCCGACGCCTGCGAGGCGCAGGCAGATCTCGCCCTCGGCCCCATCGCCGACCTGCTCCTCACCGGTGGCCGGGTCGAGCAGGACTACGTCGTAACCCGGTAGTGGCCGTCCCATCGAGCCTGGCACGACCTCCTGGCCGGGGGTGTTGCCCACCTGCGCCGTTGTCTCGGTCTGGCCGAACCCGTCGCGGATGGTGACCCCGAGACCGTTCTGAACCTGCTCGATGACTTCGGGGTTGAGCGGCTCCCCTGCTCCGACCATCTCGCGAGTCGACAGCCGGTCGCGCCACGGCGCCAGGTCCTGCTGGATCAACATCCGATAGACGGTCGGCGGGGCACAGAAGGTGGTCACCGACTCCTGGGCCATGGTCTTGAGCAGCGCCGCAGCGTCGAAACGTGGCTGGTTCACCACGAGGATCGTGGCCTCGGCGTTCCACGGGGCGAAGAAGGACGACCAGGCGTGCTTGGCCCATCCCGGCGACGAGATGTTGAGGTGGACGTCACCGGGCTGAAGACCGATCCAGTACATGGTGGACAGATGCCCGACCGGGTAGGATAGGTGCGTGTGCTCGACCAGCTTGGGCTGGGCGGTCGTGCCAGAGGTGAAGTAGAGCAGCAAGGTGTCGTCTCCGCCGGCTGTCTCAGGCGGGGTGAATCCGGTTGCGGCTGAAAGCGACTCGCTGTATGCCGTCCAGCCGGCAACCGGATCGCCAACTGCGATGCGGGTGTAGGAGCCGGTCACATCGGCGAACTTGGGGGCATCGACCGTAGCGGTGACGACGTGTCGCACACTGCCGCGGGTGATCCGGTCGCGAAGGTCGTCAGGAGTCAGCAACGTCGTGGCGGGGATCACCACGACACCCAGCTTGATACACGCGAGCAAGGTCTCCCACAGCTCCACCTGGTTGCCCATCATCAGCAGGAGGCGGTCTCCCTTGACCGCACCCAGCGAGGACAGCCACGAGGCGACCTGCGAGGAGCGGGCGGACATCTCGGCGTAGGTCACCGAGTGGCTGGTCCCGTCGGACTCGACGAGCTTGAGGGCGGCCCGGGCACCGGTCGTGGCGTCAGCGGCAATCCGGTCGAACCAGTCGAGACCCCAGTTGAAGTCGTCGGGCCGGGGTGCGGCGTAGTCGGCCCTCGCACGGTCGTAGTCCGTCCGCGATGACAGCAGAAGGTCGCGGGCGCTGCGGAACTGTGCGTAAGCATCGGCCATGGCCCGACCATAGCCACCCAAAGCCGTTCCCGCTGTCTGGAGTGTGGCGGGACTCACCCGGCCCTGGGTCTGACATCCTGAGGCCATGACCGATACGGCCTCTCGACCTGATGGCTATCCGGCGAAGTGGGAGGCCGATGTCGTTCTCCGGGACGGGTCGGTGGCTCATGTGCGTCCGATCGTGCCGGACGACGCCGACGGTATTCGCCGCTTCCACGCCGGACAGTCCGCCGAGTCGATCTACCTTCGCTTCTTCGCTCCGCTGAAGACTCTGAGCGACAAGGACGTTGCCCGGTTCACGCAGGTCGACTACGACAGCCGGGTGGCGCTGGTGGCCACGGTGCGCGGTGCGATCATCGGGATCGCCCGCTATGACCGGCTCGATGCCAAGACTGCCGAGGTTGCTTTCAACATCTCCGACGCGTTCCAGGGCAAGGGGGTGGGGTCGGTGCTCCTCGAGCACCTGGCCGCGGTCGCCCAGGAGCGCGGGGTGGCCAAGTTCGTGGCTGACGTTCTGCCGCAGAACCGTAAGATGATCCAGGTCTTCAACGACGCCGGCTACGAGGTCAGCCACCACTTCGACAACGGCGTGATCGCCGTGGCCTTCGAGATCGAGCCAACGGTCCAGTCCCAGGCGGTCCGGCTGTCGCGAGAGCATCGCGCCGACTCCGTGAGCATGCGTTCGGTGCTGTTCCCGGAGTCGATCGCCGTGATCGGGGCCAGCCGCCGGTCCGTCACGATCGGACATCGGCTGCTCCAGAACATCCTCGCCGGCGGCTTTCAGGGCCGGGTCCACGCGGTCAACACCGAGGCGCTGGAAGTGGCCGGGTTGCAGGCCTATTCGCGGGTCAGCGAGGTTCCAGACCATATTGACCTCGCTGTCGTCGCAGTGCCGGCGGAGTCGGTGCTCGATGTCGTCAACCAATGCGCAGAGGCCGGGGTCAAGGCGCTGCTGGTCGTGTCCGCAGGCTTCGCCGAGTCCGGTCCAGCCGGTGCGGACCTGCAGCGCGAGCTGTTGAGAAGCGCCCGCGAAAGCGGCATGCGGGTCGTGGGTCCCAACTCCTTCGGCGTGATCAACTCCCATCCCGATGTGCGGATGAACGCCTCGCTGGCTCCCTCGCTGCCCCCGGCCGGCACGTTGGGACTGTTCTCCCAAAGTGGCGCACTGGGTATCGCCGTGCTCGCCTCGGCCGCCCGGCGCAACCTCGGAGTCTCGATCTTTGCCTCTGCCGGCAACCGCGTCGACGTCTCCGGTAACGACTTCATGCAGTACTGGATTGACGACGACGACACGCACGCCGTCGGCCTCTACCTGGAGTCGGTGGGCAACCCGCGCAAGTTCTCCCGCATCGCGCGGCAGCTTTCACTGCGCAAGCCTGTGATCGTGGTCAAGTCCGCAGTCTCCGCGTATGGCGTCCCGCCCGGTCACCGGGTCCGCGCCACCAACGTCCCCCCTGCCGCCTTTGATGCCATGTTGCGGCAGGCCGGCGTGATCCGGGTCGAGAACGTCCATCAGCTCTTCGACGTGGCCCAGCTCGTCGTGCACCAGCCGCTGCCGCGCGGTGTCCGGGTGGGCATCGTCGGCAACTCCGCCGCTCTCGGAGCGCTCACCGCTCAGGCGTGCGTCAGCTGGGGGCTGGAGGTAACCCACGGTCCGGTCTCGTTACCGTCCGACGCCACCGCGGCCGAGTTTGCGACCGCGCTTGATGCGGCCTTCGCCGATGACCGAGTCGACAGTGTCCTGACCTGTTTCATCCCCCCCTTGGTCACCTCCGATCAGGACGTTGCCGCTGCAGTTGCCCAGTCGGCATCCCAGTCCGAAAAGCCTTGTGTGGCAACCTTCCTCGGCATGCGGGGTGTCACTGAGGCACTGTCCGGCGGTGAAAGGGTCGACCACGGCAAGGGTGGTCCGGGCAGGACAGTCCCTGCCTACACGATGCCTGAGGATGCCGTTCGGGCGTTGGTGGCTGCTACGCGTTACGGACAGTGGCGGGCTCGCGAACATGGTGAGCCGGTCGCACCCTCGGGTCTGGACCGCGCCGCGGCCGAGCAGCTGGTTGAGAGTGTTCTGGCCGATGCCCCCGCGGGCCGGGCTCTCACCCAGACCGAGGCCGAGACGTTGCTTGTCGCATACGGCGTGGAGATCTGGCCCACAGTCCCGGCCGAGACGCCCGATGCCGCGGTCGCCGCGGCCGAGCAGCTCGGCTACCCCGTCGTGCTCAAGTCGATCTCGCCGGCCGTGCGGCACCAGCCGCAGCTGGCCGGTATCCGTGTCGATCTGGGCACGGAGGCAACCGTCCGCGAGTCGTTCGAATCACTGTCGGTCAGGCTTTCTCCCTATGACGCGGGCATGTTGGTGGTGCAGCGGATGGCCACACCTGGGGTGGCCTGTGTGATCCGCACGGCCGAGGACCCTCTGTTCGGGCCCGTGGTCAGTTTCAGCATTGCGGGTCCGCCGACCGATCTGCTCGGCGATATCGGCCACCGGATCCCGCCGCTGACCGACGTCGATGTGATCGACCTGATCTCCTCGGTCAAGGCCTCGCCCCTGCTCGAGGGTTATCACGGCGCCGCGCCGGCGGATCGCGCTGCGCTGGCCGATCTCATCGCGCGGGTCTCGGTCCTGGCTGACCAGCAACCAGACGTGGCGTCCCTGGAGATCAACCCTGTGATGGCGCATCCCGGCGGGGTCGCCGTCCTCGGGGTCGAGGTCTTCGTTGCGCCGGCGACGGCGCGCACTGATACCGCGCGGCGGGCCCTGACGTAGCGCGTGAACGTTGTGTGGCCCGACGCGGTCGCAGCCACACCGGGGGCACGTGGTGGGCGATGAGCCGGGGCATGCGTCAAGATGTCCCTTATGGCTAACACCGCTGACCAGGCCACGAGGCAACGACCTCCGCTGCCGAGCTCGCTCACCAAGGACATCGAACGCGCCGGCTACTACCCGGCCCTGGTGGCCGATGTGGTCGAGTCCGCCGTCGCCGGTGACGAAGTCGTGTCTCATCTGGTGCACCAGGAGACGACCTTCGACCAGGACAGCGTCCGCCGCCACATCACCGTGCTCGCCCTCACTCCCACGCGGCTTGTGGTCGCCCATGCCGACGATCACTCAGCTGAGGACGTTGGCGCGGAGCCGGAGGACGACACGCCTCGTGCCACGGTGACGGCGACATCCGAGTGTGTGCCGCTCAGTGCCGTTCGAGGCGTCATGCTCACCCACGTGGTGACGTCCCCGTCGACCTACGTGCGCGGTTCCCTCGGCCGCGAGCTCACCCTCACCCTTGGCTGGGGCGCGGTCAGCCGGGTCGACGTGGTTCCGGCTACCTGCGGCGACCCCAACTGCGAGGCCGACCACGGCTTTGAGGGCACGATCGCGACTGACGACATCGGTCTGCGGATCAGCGCTGATGCCGACGGGGAGCCCGCACTGGCACAGGCCATGACGTTCGCCCGGTCGCTGTCGGCGGCAATCGGGCGCTGAGGAAACCTCTGTGTTCGACCAAAACCTCCCCCCGACGTATGACGCCTCGGGGCTGGCCGGCGTCCTGCCAGCCGTGGTGCGCTCGCTGGGTGTGGCTGAGCCCGCGGGTAACCATGACGGGCCGCGTGATCTGCTCGACCTGCTTCCGGCACGACGCGCGGTGGTGGTGCTCATTGACGGACTGGGATACGACCTGGTGCGTCAGCGGAGCGGTCATGCGCCGTTCCTGCGTGGGCTGTTGCCCTCGGCATACCGGCTCTGTGCGGGATTTCCGTCGACGACGGCGACGAGCATGGGGACCTTTGGCACGGGCCTGCCGCCGGGCGCTCACGGGCTGGTCGGCTATGAGGTGCTGGTCCCCGGCGAGGACCGTCTGCTCAACGAGCTGTCCTGGGAGAACGGGCCGGATCCTCGGCTATGGCAGCCGATTCAGACCGTTTTTGAGCGCGCAGCCGGGGGCGGGGTCGCCGTCACCCGCATCGGTCCGGGATTCTTCGACGGCTCGGGGCTCACCAACGCGGCGCTGCGTGGCGGCGCCTTCAAAGCGGCGCATTCCCTTGAGGCGCGGGTTGACGCGACGCTCACGGCGGTTCGGGCCAGCAAGCGTGCCCTCGTCTATCTCTACTGGGGAGAGCTCGACAAGGTGGGTCACGTCCACGGCTGCCAGTCCTGGGAGTGGGGTGATGAACTGGAGCTGATCGACCGATCCCTCGCCCGGCTCGTGGCCGAAGTCCCTTCTGACACCGCGGTCTACGTGACCGCCGACCACGGCATGGTCGACGCCCCCCACGCACTCCGGATCGACCTGGCCCACGATCTCGAGCTTGCTGGGGGCGTCCGGCACGTGGGCGGCGAGCCCCGATCCCTACAGCTGTACTGCCAGCAGGGAGCCACCGCCGATGTCCTGGCCACCTGGCGCGAGCGGGTTGACGCCCGAGCCTGGGTGCTCAGTCGGGACGAGGCAATCGGCCACGGACTGTTCGGCGTCGTCTCGGAGCGCGTACTGCCGCGGATCGGCGACATCATCGTGGCGATGCGCGACAACTTCGCCATTGTCGACTCCCGGACCGCGCGGCCAAAACTGTTGGCGTTGTTGGGTCTTCACGGATCGCTCACTCCCGAAGAGATCGCGATCCCGTTGTTTCAGGTAGCCGCGAGGGATAGCGCCGGGGGGCTGTGACCTGCACCCATTAGAGTCCTTTGTCGTGGCTGAACTCGTCTTCTTCTCCGGCACGATGGACTGCGGCAAGTCCACCCTGGCCCTCCAGATGGATCACAACCATTCGGTCAGGGGGCGGTCTGGGCTGATCTTCACCAAACATGACCGGGCCGGCGAGGCGGTGCTGTCATCTCGTCTTGGCCTGGCCACCACGGCCCTCGAGGTCGTTGACGGCCTCGACTTCTGGGACGTCGTGGTCGGCCGCGCCACCAGCGGCCAGCGGGTGGACTACCTGATCTGCGACGAGGCCCAGTTCTACACCTCGGCACAGGTTGAGCAGCTCGCACGGCTCGTCGACGAGATGGATGTGGACGTCTACGCCTTCGGCATCACCGCCGACTTCAGGACCGCGCTCTTCCCCGGGTCCCAGCGGATGATCGAGCTGGCCGACCGCGTTCAAACGCTGCAGGTCGAGGCGTTGTGCTGGTGTGGCCACCGCGCTACCCAGAATGCCCGGGTGGTCGACGGCGTGATGGTTCTGGAGGGCGAGCAGGTCGTGGTGGGTGACATTGCGCCGGACGAGGTCGGCCTGGTGGAGTACGAGGTTCTCTGCCGGCGTCACTACATGCGCCGAATGACCTCACACGCTGCGCGGGCAGTCGCGATCTCGCCAGAAGTCCTGCCGTTCGAGCTGGACTACTGTCCCATCCAGGCACCGAGGCTCACCGTCTGACCCGAGGGGTACAGGGGGGTTCCGGGGTCAGGATGACGAGCGGTTGGCGCCCGGTCTGGAGCCGAACATGATCTCATCCCAGGCAGGGACGGTCGGTCGCCCGCCTTTGCGTGCAGCCCCGTGTCGCGACCGCTTGCTCGCCGGTCTGGTCGCACGTGCCGTCTCCGTTGCGATCCGCCCGACCTGTTCTTCCGGCAGCTCGATGAGATAGCCGGCGGTGTCGTCGTGCGGTTGCCCGTCAATGCCCAGGGGATCGGGATCGGCGTGGGCTCCCGGGGGCGGTGGCATCGTCTCGGGGTCGTAGGCCAGGTCGTCGAGGGGGAGTGCCTCATCGGGGGCATGGTCACCGGCGCCGGGCACATTGGTCGGGGTTGTCGGCGGGCCACGACGCACGCCCGGCCTGCGACGGCTACGTGCAGTGGTGCGCTCGCGCATCGCGGTCATCAGGTCGATCGGGTCATCGTGGTGATCGTGGTGATCGGCGAGGGCGCCCGGCAGCAGTCCACCCTCGGCCTCCAGGTCGTAGACGGTGGTGACCCGCAGCGATGCCGAGGCGAGATGCGGCGCCGGGATCGGCCCTGGAGCGAGGTCCTGCTCCTCGCTCAGCCAGCGAGCCTCGTCGTCCACGGCGGAGACGGCACGGTCGGCAAGGTCGAAGCTCCATGCAGCCTGGCGCTGACGCCCGCCGGCAGCGAAGGTCAGCACCACGGTCCACGGGCCGTCATCTGCCCGCCAGGAGTCCCAGATGACCTCTCTGGGGTCGACCCCACGGCCCTTGAGCCGCTCGGCCACCCTCGCGGACAGCGTCGGCGCGCTGCCGCCGCTGGAAGCACCGTTGCGGGCGCGAAGACGGGCGCTGCGCGCGAGGCCTGCGACGTGCTCACGTTCGGCCAGGATGGGACCCTCGTAACGGTGCACCTTCTCGACCGACCACCCCGCACGCTCGGCGGTCTCCTCAGCGGAGGCGCCAGCCCGGATCAGGGCCTGGACATCGCGGGGACGCAGCCCACCGTCGGTATCGATCGGAAGTCGGCCCAGTCGCGGTCGATCGTGCCGGATCGCTGCCCGCAACGGCTCGTCGACCGGCATTCGAAAACGCGCGCCCTCGGCTCCGCTGAGCAGGAGGTGCTCACCGTCCTCATGCACGCCGATAAGTTGCAGGTCCTGCATCGCCATCTCCTGAGTCGCCCGACAGCACAGACTCTGCCATCTTCGACCGCGCCCGGGCGGATGCCACGCCGCAACGGTAGTTTTGGCGACGACCGTGGTGCCCCTTCGAACCGGAGAATCTCTGTGACCTCGCCCCAGCCCGGGACCGACCCCGGACCGCTCGCCCCGTACGACGGCATACTGCTGCTCTCCTTCGGCGGTCCGAACAAGCCCGACGACGTGATGCCCTTCCTGCGCAACGCGACTGCCGGACGCGGCATCCCCGACGAGCGGCTCACTACCGTGGCCGAGCACTACTACTCGTTCGGTGGCAAGAGCCCCATCAACGACCAGAACCGAGCCCTGCTGACCGCCCTGCGCGAAGAGCTGGACCGTCGTGAGATCCCGACGCCACTGCTGTGGGGTAACCGCAACTTCCACCCCTTCGTCACCGATGCGCTGCGTGAGGCCCATGAGGCCGGTATCCGCCGTGTGGTGACCATCGTGACCAGCGCGTACAGCTCGTACTCCTCGTGCCGGCAGTACCGCGAGGACCTTGCTGCTGCGGTGCAGACGCTTGCCGACGAGGGCCGGGTGATCGAGGTCGACAAGGTGCGGCCCTACTTCAACCACCCCGGCTTCTCGCGGGTCAATACCCGGCACATGACCGAAGCGGTGCGTGCTCTCGGGCCACGTGCCGACAACGACCTTCGGCTGGTCTTCGTCACCCATTCGATCCCCGGCGGGATGGATGACACCTCGGGTCCCGGCGACGGCGAGGGAAACGCCTACCGTCGTCAGCACCTGGCGTTGGCCGCAGCCATCACCCAAGAGGTCAACGCCACGCTGGGTCGAAGCCTGGACCACGAGCTGGCCTACTGCTCCCGTTCGGGCCCGCCCAACCAACCGTGGCTCGAGCCCGACGTCAACGATGCGCTCCGGACTCTGGCCGCTGACGGGGTGAAAACGGTGGTGCTGGCACCGATCGGATTCGTCTCCGATCACATGGAGGTCCG
>JAYSQH010000374.1:0-4693 GCA_043721655.1 Phycicoccus sp.
GGCTCTGGCCGCCCATGGGGATCCTGGACGAGCGGGACCAGTCGGTGATTCCCGATCGCGTCGTCGAGACCCTGAGCCGAGCGACCAGCCGGCTCATGACTGCCGATCTGCCGTGAGCACCAAGAGCGCCGGACTCAGCCCCCGGCGATCTCGAGCAGACTTTCCTGGTCGACGCCGAGCGGCCGGGAGGGTCAGAGAGCTAGGTGAAGCAGCGGGTCAACCGCGACAGCGAGGAACAGGATCGTCAGGTAGCTGATCGAGTAGTGGAACAGTCGCATCGGCTTCAGCGAGGCAACGCTGACGTTGTCGACAGATTTCGCACGGGTGAGGAGCCGGTGCGCCTCGAGCAGGAACACGCCGCCTGAGAGGACGGCCGCGACGAGGTAGATCCAGCCCATCGAGGCGATCGGGACCAACGTCAGCGACATCGCGACGGTCGCCCAGCTGTAGAGCACGACCTGCCGAGCCACCTCGACGTCATGCGCCACTACGGGGAGCATCGGCACCCCAGCGGCTTCGTACTCCTCCTTGAAGCGCATCGACAACGGCCAGTAGTGCGGCGGCGTCCACAAGAAGATGGTCAGGAAGAGAACGAGTGCCGGCCATGCCAGGGAGTTGGTGACCGCGGACCAGCCGATGAGCACCGGCATGCAGCCGGCGACTCCGCCCCACACGATGTTCTGGGAGGTACGGCGCTTGAGCACCATCGTGTACAAGCCGACGTAGAGCACGATGGCACCCAGGGAGAGCGCGGCGGAGAGCCAGTTCACCAGGAGCCCGAGCCACAGTGTCGAGGCCACGGCGAGCACTGTGCCAAAACGGATGGCGGCCCGCGGGGAGATCGCACCAGTGACCAGCGGCCGGTTCTGGGTGCGGTGCATCACCGCGTCGATATCGCGGTCCAGATAGCAGTTCATCGTGTTGGCCGCGCCCGCGGACAACGTGCCACCAACCAGCGTCGTGACGATCAGCCAGAGTGAGGGCAACCCGCGTTGGGCCAGGAACATCGTCGGGAATGTGGTGACCAGCAGCAGCTCGATGATGCGCGGCTTGGTCAGGGCCAGATAGTGGGCCGCGGTCTGGCCCCAGCGTGGCTGACCGGACGCGACCGATGAAGGATCGGTGCATGGCTCGATAGAAGTCACGGCGTCCTTGGAGTGCGATATGGAACGGGTGCGAAACCAGCGCTGACGGTGCGCCTATGGCGTGGGAAAGTCTAGCGCCGTTGGCGGCTTTCGCAGGGCTTTGAACTCGACGTAAGACACGCCCCCTGTCGAGATAGGGTCGATCCGTGACCGACCAGAGCAAGACCAAGGCTGACCTGAGCAAGACCAAGGCTGACCAGGGCGTCACGAGCAGCAGCCGCGACTCATCGCTGGCCGCGCCGATCGCCACCCGAGCCGGCTGGAACGACGTGGATGTGCGAGGTGTCGACACCGCGCGGCTGCTTGCGGCCGACGCCGTCCAGAAGGCCGGCAACGGCCACCCCGGCACCGCCATGAGCCTGGCCCCGCTCGCCTACCTGCTGTACCAGAAGGTGATGCGTCACGATCCCGCCGACCCGCAGTGGCTGGGCCGTGACCGCTTCGTGCTGTCGTGCGGCCACTCCAGCCTGACCCAGTACGTCCAGCTGTACCTCTCGGGTTACGGACTCGAGCTCGATGACCTGAAGTCCTTGCGCACGTGGGGCTCTCTGACCCCGGGACACCCTGAGGTCCACCACACCAAGGGGGTCGAGATCACCACCGGGCCGCTCGGCTCCGGACTCGCCTCGGCCGTGGGCATGGCGATCGCCCAGCTCCGCCAGCGGGGTCTGCTGGACCCTGAAGCCGCTCCCGGCGAGAGCCCGTTCGACCACCACGTCTACGTGGTCGCCTCCGACGGCGACATCATGGAGGGCGTCTCGCACGAAGCCAGTGCCCTGGCCGGTCACCTGGAGCTCGGCAACCTGACCCTCATCTACGACCAGAACCACATCTCGATCGAGGACGACACCACCATCTCGTTCTCCGAGGACGTGGGCAAACGTTACGAGGCCTACGGCTGGCACGTCGTCACCGTCGACTGGCGCCGCAGCTGGAGCGACGGTGGCGCGAAGAAGTATGTCGAGGACGTCGACGCGCTTCTGGCTGCCATCGAGAGCGGCAAGGCGTTCAAGAACAAGCCGACGCTGGTGATTCTCAAGACGGTCATTGCCTGGCCTGCGCCGACCAAGCAGAACACCGGCAAGGCCCATGGCTCAGCCTTGGGCGCCGAGGAGATCGCCGCCACCAAGACACTGCTCGGCTTCGACCCTGCGCAGACGTTTGAGGTGGACGACGCTGTGCTTGCCCGCGCCCGTGAGGTGATGGTTCGCGGCAAGACCGCGCATGCCGAGTGGGACAAGGGGTATGCCGACTGGCGGGCTTCGCACGCCGACCGCGCGGCCTTGCTGGACCGCCTGGTCAAACGGCAGCTACCGGCGGACTTCGCCGCAGCGTTCCCGGTCTTCCCCGCCGACCCCAAAGGCATCGCGACGCGCGCCGCCTCCGGCAAGGTCCTGAGCGCGCTGGCCGACGTCATGCCCGAGCTCTGGGGCGGATCGGCCGACCTGGCCGAGTCCAACAACACGACGATGGCCGGCGCAGAGAGCTTCATCCCCGCGGGCAAACAGACCGGCGAGTGGAAGGGCGGCCCCTACGGCCGGACCCTGCACTTCGGCATCCGAGAGTTCGGAATGGGCTGCATCCTGAACGGCATCACCCTTGAGGGCCTTACCCGTGCCTACGGCGGAACCTTCCTGGTGTTCTCGGACTACATGCGTCCCTCGGTTCGGCTGGCCGCGATCCAGAAGCTGCCGGTGACCTTCGTCTGGACCCACGACTCCATCGGTCTAGGCGAGGATGGGCCGACCCACCAGCCGATCGAGCACCTGGCCGCGCTGCGCGCCATACCCGGCCTGGATGTCGTCCGCCCCGGCGATGCCAACGAGACCGCGGTCGCCTGGCGCACCATCCTGGAGCACACAGACCGGCCGGCGGGTCTGGCCCTGTCGCGCCAGGCTCTGCCGACCCTGGACCGCGAGACGTTCGCATCGGCCGAAGGCACAGCCAAGGGCGCCTACGTCCTGGCCGAGGGCACCGGAGATGCCCAGGGTTCCGATCCACAGGTCATCCTCATCGCCACCGGATCCGAGGTAGGCGTCGCTGTTGAGGCACGCCAAACCCTTGAGTCCCAAGGGGTTTCGACCCGGATCGTATCCATGCCGTGCCGCGAGTGGTTCGATGCACAGGACAAGAGCTACCGCGACGAAGTCCTCCCGCCGAACGTCCGGGCCCGCGTGAGCGTCGAGGCCGGAGTTCCGATGGGCTGGCGCGAGGTCGTCGGGGACGTCGGTCGCATCATCAGCATCGACCACTACGGCGCCTCGGCCGACGGCGAGACGCTGTTCAGAGAGTTCGGCATCACCCCTGCTGCCGTGGTGGTAGCAGCGCACGAATCCATGGCCGCTGCCGGTCAATGACATGAAGGACAACAAGATGAGGGACAACCGCAATGAGTGACCACCTCAAGGAACTGTCCGCACTGGGCGTGTCCATCTGGCTGGACGACCTGAACCGCCCGCTGATCGCCAGCGGCGGACTGCAGAAGCTCATCGACACCAGCAGCGTCGTCGGTGTCACGACCAACCCGTCGATCTTCGCCGCTGCACTGTCCCAGGGCGATGCCTACGACGACCAGATCAAGGACCTCGCCGCCGAAGGCAGAACCGTCGACGAGACGGTGTTCGCCCTGACCACCGAGGACGTCCGCAACGCCTGCGACATCATGCTTCCGCTCTACCAGGCCACCGGCGGCCAGGACGGCCGGGTCTCGATCGAGGTTGAACCCGGTCTCGCCCATGACACCGCCAAGACCGTCGAACAGGCCCAGGAATTGCACGCTGCAGTCGACCGGCCCAACGCCTACATCAAGATCCCGGCCACCGTCGAGGGCCTTCCGGCCATCTCGCAGACCTTGGCCGAGGGCATCAGCGTCAACGTCACCCTGATCTTCTCCCTGGACCGCTACCGCGGGGTCATGAACGCGTTCCTGACCGGGCTCGAGCAGGCCCGTGAGGGCGGCAAGGACCTCTCGCAGATCCACTCGGTCGCGTCCTTCTTCGTCAGCCGCATGGACACCGAGGTCGACAAGCGGCTCGATGCCATCGGCACCGACGAGGCCGCAGCGCTCAGGGGCAAGGCCGGCGTGGCCAATGCCCGGCTGGCCTACCAGGCCTACGAGGAGGTCTTCTCGACGCCGCGGTGGGCAAACCTCGCGGCCGAAGGTGCACACAAGCAGCGCCCACTGTGGGCGTCCACGGGAGTCAAGGACCCGGCATACAAGGACACGATGTATGTCGTGGACCTCGCCGCGCCCAACACGGTCAACACAATGCCGACCAAGACCATGCAGGCCGTAGCCGACCACGGTGAGATCGCCGGCGACCAGGTGACGGGCAACTATGACGATGCCCGGAACGTGCTGGACGCACTCGAACGTCTTGGGGTGTCCTACACCGACGTCACCGACGTGCTCGAGCGTGAAGGCGTTGACAAGTTCGAGAAGTCCTGGGTAGAGCTGCTGTCCGGCGTACAGCGCGAGCTCACCAAGGCCGACAAGTGACCACGGTGGGTCTGGGTGTCCTGGCTTCGGGGGCGGCCGCGGACGCGGT
>JAYSQH010000375.1:0-1711 GCA_043721655.1 Phycicoccus sp.
CCAGACCGCGGTCGATGCGCAGCCTGGAGTAGCCCGTGAGCGTGCCAACCTTGGCCCAAGCGAGCGCTTTGGGAGTGCCTCTTCACGGAACCTTCACCGTTGCCCTGCCCTTAACTTCATAACCCGACGCGAGGCTGAAGGCCCCAAGATCTTCGGGCCGCGGCGAGAAGCCTGCTCATGGCCGCGAGGCAGCAAGAGAAGGAGTGTTGGAGATGCTGGACTTCCTCACCCACAACTGGGTGCTGATCCTCGTCCTTGCCGGGATGGGATTCATGCATTTCGGAATGCATGGTGGCCACGGAAAGACCGGTCACGCGGGCGGACACGTCCAAGGGCGCGACCAGGACAACGCGGACCGAACCGAGGGCAGCTCCGCGGGGGATGTGCAGGACACTCCGGCATCCTCTGTCACCAACGTGAAGACGGAGGATGCGCCCCGCAAGCGGGGCTGCTGCTGACCGTCCGGCTGACTTACCTGCTCAGTGCAGGAACATCACCATCATGGCCGCCAGTGACACCAGCGAAGTGCCTTCATCACGGGAAGCACCGCGCCCTTGCCCGCACACCCATCCTCAACTGCGACCTGAAAGGCCAATCGCCGACGCCCTCTTCGAACGTCGAGACGTCGCCGCGGAAGGTCCTTCAGCGAGCGATGTAGCCCCCGTCGATATACAGCTCCAGCCCAGTGACGAACGAGGCGTCGTCGCTCGCGAGGAAGGCCACGCCGGCGGCGATCTCGTCTGGCCGACCGAGCCGCCCCATCGGCGTGAGGTCGATCATGGTCTGCTCGAACTGGGTGCCTTTGACGGGAGCCAGGATCGGGGTGTCGATGAAGCCGGGGTGGATGGAGTTGACCCGGACCCCCCGGTCTGCCCAGTGCAGGGCCACGTTCTTGGTCAGCGTCCGCACCGCGCCCTTCGCCGCGTGGTACGCCGGAGACGTCCCGAACCCTCCACTGGTTCCGAAGATCGAGCTGATGTTGATGACCGAGCCGTGGCCAGATGCGGCAAGCGCTGCAGACGCGGTTTTCATGCCGAGGAACACGCCAGTCTGGTCGACCGCGATGGTCCGCTCCCAGTCTTCGAGCGAGGTGTCCTCGATCGTTGCCAAATCGCCCATGCCTGCGTTGTTCACCAGGATGTCCAGCCCGCCGAAGTGCTCGATGGCGGCGGCAACCGCGGCCTCCCAGTCACCAGGCAACGTCACGTCATGATGGAAGAAGGTCGCCCTGCCGCCGGCCTGCTCGATGCTCTTGGCCACGGCACTGCCCGAGTCGTCGTTGAAGTCGGTCACCAGGACTGCGGCGCCCTCGCGCGCCAACCGCTCCGCGGTGGCCTTTCCGATGCCGCTCCCGGCGCCGGTCACCAACGCCACCCGTCCCTCGAGTCGTTCCATGGTGCATCGTCCTTTCGTCATCCGCCGTCTGGTTCAGCCATCCTCCCGCCTGTGGCATTGGGTGTCGACAGGAACGATTGTCCCGAGTCTCTGGGCAGACCAGCTTTTGTGCGCACGCATGACCGCTGATGGAGTTCCCGATGGCGCCAGTGAACGAGGGATGGCGTGTCCGGCAACAGCAGGCCACCAGAATCCGCAGACCGATCCCGTCATGCGACGAAGGTCATCGGCGCGGCAAGGGTCACAACTGGTACCGCGGACCGTTCGGCTACAGGAACAACGCGGGGCACACGAGTAGGCGCTCGGTCCACGGTTC
>JAYSQH010000376.1:0-16871 GCA_043721655.1 Phycicoccus sp.
TCGAAGTTGATCACCCGCATCGGGTCGACATCGCGCTCCGTGGACTCGTCACGTCCGGGCACGAGGTATCGCAGGTGGACCCGGCGACGGGATACCAGAGCTTCCTGGGCCAGCGCCAGTGCCTCCTTGCTCGTCCCCTCGTCGATCACCACCTGGATCCGGGAGCTCCCGGTCGACGCCGAGCCGGTGGCCGCTTCCAGCTTGGCAAGGGCTCGCACCACCGCGTCCCGCTCGCCGATCCCCGGGACCGCGGCCAGTGCGCGTAGCCCCACGATCAAGGCGACAGCCTCATCGACGCCGAGACGCAGCGGGCGCTTGATCGTGTCGGCGTTGCCCAGAAACACCCTGCCGCTCTCCCACTCCGCCTCGATCAGGTCACCGTGGTAGCCACCGGGCGTGCCACAGAGGAACAACAGGGCAAGGTCAGCCTCGACCTGCGCCGGCATCACCCCGAACTCCCGGGCCACCTCCTCGATCTCGACACCCTGTCGGTTCAGCAGCCAGGGGACCATCGTCAGGAGCCGCGAAAGCCGTTCGGTGGCCGTTTCGGTCGACTGTTTCCTGGCGTTCATGCGCTCGGCCTTTCGGTGATGCGGACCGCGCTGCCGGGTCCGGAACCGAGAGCCCCGGTCAGCCTGCGGATCACGGACTCCCGAAGCTCCGCGGGGGTCTCGACAACGACGTCGGGCCCGAAGCTGCTGATCTCGTCGGCAAAGGCCTCGGTGTCGGTGAAGTCGACGTCGAGACGCGACCAGGTGCCGTCGACGCCCTCGACTGCGCGGGCCCGGCGGCGCAGGCTGTGCCCGGCACCAGTTCTCACCCGCAGGGCTGCCGGCTGAGGGTCGTGCTCGACGGCCATGTTGCTAATCATCGCCCTGGGCTCGTGGCCGACCGGCACCTCGTATGACGCCGGCTCACCTTCGAATGTGACATTGCCGTCGATCCGGCCCAGCCGGAATACCCGCGGTGCGCCTCTGTCGGCGTCGAACGCGGTGAGGTACCAGCGACCGTGCCAGGAGGCGATCCCCCATGGCTGGACGTGGCGAGTGTTCGCCTCGCCAGAGCCCCCAGCCCGGTAGGAAAACCGCACGGGAATACGTTCCAGCACAGCGTTTTTCGCATCTTCGAAGGCAGGCTCGACAGTGCGAACACGAGGTTCGAGGCCGATCAGGGAAGCGTCGTCGCGCTCCACGCCGGCGGCCTTGAGCTTGCGTAGAGCCTGTGCCGCCGGTCCGGCGAGACTGGCCTGCGCCCACGCCCGACTGGCCAGGCCCAGAACGGCCAGCTCGTCTGGGGCAAAGGTGATCTCGGGGAGTGCGTACTCCCTACGGTCGATGCGATATCCGGGCTCGTCGTCGAAGAAGGCATCGAGCGGCTCGGTCACCAGCGGAACTCCGAGCTGGCGAAGCTCGTCCTTGTCACGTTCGAACATCCGGTCGAACGCCTCATCGGAAGCGGTGTTGCCGTACTGCGGCACTGCGTCGCGAATCTTGGCCTTGGACAGTGGCATTCGCGTGTAGAGCAGACAGATCACCAGGTTGAGCAGGCGCTCGATCTTGACTGCCGCGTTGGGCTGGGTGCTCATGTGGCCAGACGCTACCGGAACAGCCAGCGCCGCGAGGGCTCACCCGCACTAAGGTTCGTGGCGTGATCCAGTGGCGCGAGGCAACCGTCGGACAAGTTCGCTCACAGTGGCGCGGAGCGATCGAGTACGACGTGACGATGACCGGTGCGGCCGGCGAGACGATCCCGGCCCTCGCCTATACAGACCTGGTCGGTGAGCCCGTACCCGGCGACCGCGTCCTGCTGAACGTGGGAGCCCTGGATCGCGGGCTGGGCACGGGCGGGATGGCGCTCATCGTGGCGATCCCTGACCGTCTGCCGGCCGACCCACCCGTTGGCCCGGGCCACATCGTCAAGGCCCGCTACACGCCGATGCAGACCATGGTTCTCGGGGTCGATGAGCAGGAAAGCCCCCATCACGACGTGCTGCGCACAGCCACGGGAATCAACGCCCTCCCCGTCATCATGGCCGACCTGCACTCTGCGGTGCCTGCCATCCTGGCGGGTCTGCGCGACGCCGACCCCGACGTTCGGGCCGTCTATGTCATGACCGACGGGGGCGCTCTGCCGATCGCCTTCTCACGCTCGGTGGCCGGGCTACGCGAAGCCGGCTGGCTCGCCGGCACGGTCACGGTTGGCCAGTCCTTCGGCGGCGACCTCGAGGCCGTCAACGTCCACACCGGGCTCCTGGCCGCGGCGCACGTCCTGCACGCCGACGTGGTCATCGTCGCGCAGGGACCGGGCAACCTGGGAACCGGCTCACCGTGGGGATACTCCGGCGTCGCGACCGGTGAGGCGGTCAATGCCACCGCGGTTCTGGGCGGCCGCGCCATCGGCTCGCTGCGCATCTCCGAAGTCGACGAGCGCGAACGCCATCGCGGCATCTCGCATCACAGCCTGACGGCTTACGGCCGAGTTGCCATGGCCCCGGCCGACCTGCCGGTCCCGCTACTCGGTGGCACGTTCGGCGACCTGGTCCTTGACCAAGCACGGGAGCTCGCGCTGAACAGCTCAGGACGACTTCGGCTGTTCGAGGTGGACACCTCTGGACTGAAAGATGCGCTGGCCTCGAGCCCGGTGCGTCTGTCAACCATGGGACATGGCCTGGACCAGGACGGGGCGGCGTTCCTGGCCGCTGCGGCTGCCGGTCGCCACGCCGCGACGCTGTTGGTTCACTGAACAGTCCCCCAAGAACGACGTATGCCGTGCCCCCCGGGTCGGGAGAACACGGCATACGGGTGAAGCTGGTGACGCTCGGCTCAGCGGGCTCAGCTGACTCCGACCAGGTCCACGACGAAGATGAGGGTCTCGCCGGGCTTGATCGCGGCGCCGGCACCACGGTCGCCATAGGCGAGGTCTGGGGGAATGGTCAGCTTGCGACGACCCCCGACCAACATGCCGACGATACCGTCATCCCAGCCCTTGATGACCTGACCGACGCCGAGCCGGAAGGCCAGAGGCTGTCCGCGGGTCCACGAGGCGTCGAACTCCTCACCGGTCGAGTGGGCGACACCGACATAGTGGGCGCTGATGGTGTCGCCGCTCTTGGCCTCGGCGCCATCGCCCTGCGTGATGTCCTCGATGACCAGCTCGGTGGGGGGAACGTCGCCCGGGAAGTCGATCTCGGGCTTGGTGGTGTTGGGGTCAAAACCCATGATGCGGGGTCCTTTCGGAGGGGCGTTTCAGGTCGCGCTGAGGATGACTCGCGCCGGAGATGACGGGCGGTGAGGGGTTCAGGTCGCGGCAAGGATGTCGATGACGAACACCAGCGTGTCCGTGGCGCCGATCAGCGGCGGTGAGCCCTTCGCGCCGTACCCGTCGGCCGGTGGCACCACGAGCAGGATGCGGCTCCCGACGGTCTGTCCGACCAAGCCCTTGTCCCAGCCCTTGATGACCTGCCCGGCCCCGATCGGTGTCTCGAACGGGGTGCCGCGGTCGCCGGAGGCGTCGAACTTCTTGCCGTCCTTCCACAATACCCCGGTGTAGTTGACCTTGAGGTTCTGGCCGGCCTTGACGATCGCCCCTGTGCCCTTGATGAGAGGTTGGACGACCAGGGCCATGGGTGGGGCAGTCTTGGGAACAGTGATCTGTGCCGCCTTGGCACCATCCACCGTGGCGGTCGGCAGCCCGGCCTTGGGAGCAACCGCCGTGCCGCTGGCCGTCGCCAACGGTGTGCTGGCCGACTCCAGCTGGATGAAGAAGACGATCGTGTCGTTGGGGCCAAAGCCGGCCTGGGCGTTGCCCTGAGCACCGAAGGCGTCTGACGGCGGTATGGCGACGAGCAGCCGGGTGCCGACCTGCTGGCCGGTGAGGCCCTTGCTCAGGCCGGGCAGCAGCGACTTGGAGGAGAGGTCCAGAGGGACCGGCGACTTGCCGAAGCTGGTCTCGATCTGCTTTCCGTCCTTGCCGTTGAACAAGGAGTAGCTGAACATGATCGAGTTGGCCTTGGTCAGCTTGGCGCCCTTGCCTGCGGTGATCACCTTGGTTGTCGTGGCCTTCACCGTCAACGGCTTGGTGCTGAAGGTCACCGTAGGTGCCTTGTCCGTGCCGGCGACGGCAATGCTGTCCAGGGCATTCCCTGCCTTGCCGGCAGCGTCTCCCGAACCACAGGCCGCCAGCAATACCAGTGGTAAGACCATGGCGGACACAACAGATAGACGGGACAGGCGCACGCTCATGACCTTCGATCGTTTCGAGGACGGATTCAACCCACCATAACGCCGCGACCCGTGTGCTTCCGAATGCGCACCCCCCAGGGCCGAGTCAGCACGGTATCGACTCCCCCGATACCGTGCCGACACCCTCAGCTACATGCTGGCGATCAACCGCTCGACCCGAGCGTCGACGGCGGCAAGGGGGTCCTTGCACAGGACTGTCCGCTGGGCCTGGTCATTGAGCTTCAGGTGCACCCAGTCGACGGTGAAGTCCCGCTTGTGCTCTTGGGCTGCGCGGATGAAGTCGCCGCGCAGCTTGGCTCGCGTGGTCTGCGGGGGGAGGTTCTTGGCCTCGAAGATCTCGAGGTCCGAGCAGACCCGGGCCGCGTTGCCATGTCGTTGCAGAAGGTAGAAGAGGCCGCGCTCACGGTTGATGTCGTGATACGCCAGATCGAGCTGGGCGATCCTCGGACTGGACAGGGACAGGTCGTGCTTGGCCGAGTAGCGTGAAATCAGCAGGTACTTGATCACCCAGTCGATCTCGGTGCCCACCAGGGCAAGGTCCCCTGTCTCCACCGCCGTGAGCGCCCGGTGCCACAGGTCCAGGACGCTCTTGTGGGTCGGGTCGCCCAGTCCCTCTCCGTCGACGAACGCCTTTGCCCGCTCGTAGTACTGAGTCTGGATCTGCACGGCAGTCAGCTCCCGACCGTCGAGGAGCTTGACCTTCTTGTGACCCGTCAGGTCATGGCTTATCTCGCGGATCGCCCGGATCGGGTTCTCGAGCGTCAAGTCTGGCAGCACCACGCCGGCCTCGAACATCCGAAGCACCAGGTCGGCCGATCCGACCTTCAGCATCGTGGTCGTCTCGCTCATGTTGGAGTCACCGACGATGACATGCAGCCGGCGGTACTTCTCGGCGTCGGCGTGCGGCTCGTCCCTGGTGTTGATGATGGGCCGGGAGCGAGTGGTGGCGCTGGAGACGCCTTCCCAGATGTGGTCCGCCCGCTGACTGACGCAGTAGGTCGCGCCGCGGGCTGTGGTGGTGATCTTGCCGGATCCGCAGATGATCTGACGGCTGACCAGGAACGGGATCAGGACATCGGACAGCTTCTGGAACTCTCCGGCTCGCCCCACGAGGTAGTTCTCGTGGCAGCCGTAGGAGTTGCCGGCAGAGTCGGCGTTGTTCTTGAAGACATAGATGTCGCCTGCGATGCCCTCGTCAGCTATCCGCTGCTGGGCGTCAGCGACCAACCCCTCGACGATGCGCTCCCCGGCCTTGTCGTGGGTCACCAGCTGGCGGACGTCGTCGCACTCGGGCGTGGCGTACTCAGGGTGGCTGCCGACGTCGAGATAGAGCCGGGATCCGTTGGCGAGAAAGACGTTTGAGGACCGTCCCCAGGACACGACCTTACGGAAGAGGTAGCGCGCCACCTCGTCGGGAGTCAGGCGTCGCTGTCCGCCGAACGTGCACGTGACGCCGTACTCGTTCTCGATACCGAAGATTCGGCGATCCATGCGGCCCACTCTAGGCGCGACCGAACCGCCACGTGCTCCACTGCCCGCCGAACGCGCGTGTCCCCGGCCGTCATACGTGTTCAGCACCAGTCAGGAATCGGGCCGTGACTTTGCGAGTGACTAGCCACATGGGATAATCGCCCACGTGACCGTCCCGCCCGGATCCCCCAACGAGGCCTCAGGCGACCTGGACAGGACCGCCGAGGAGCCCAGCACGGCAGCATTCGGGTTGTTGTCCCGAGCGCAGGCCCTCGCGGATCAGCTTCGTGCCGAGGTCGAGGCAGAGGTTTCCGCACTGCGCGCCGACGCCCACGCCGCTCATGACGAGGCAAGGCGGCTTCTCGCCGACGCGACCAGCGTTCACGAGGACGCACTGAGCGCCCAACGTTCGGCTCAGGCGCGACTCCACGAGGCGCAGGAAGAGGCGGCACAGCTCGTGGCGGACGCTGCGGACCAGGCCACGCTGGTTGCCGACGCCGCTGCCCAGACCAGCGAGAGCCTCGTGGCCAGCACACAGGCCGAGGCCGATGAGATCCGCGGTAGCGCACAAGTGGAGAGCCAACGACTGCGCGGTCTGGCGACCAGCGAGCTCGAGCAGGTCAGGGATGACAACGCGACGTTGCAGGCCGAGACCGCGGCGCACCTCGAGTCGCGGCGGATAGGGGTCGAAGCCGAGCTGCATGAGCTTTCCGAGACGGCCGTACAGCACGCGACCTCGATCCGGCTCGATGCCGAAGAAGCCGCCAGCCAAGCCCTCTCAGCGGCCAGCGCCGAAGCCGGCACAACGCGTGCCGCCGCCGTGGAAGAGCTCGACCACGCGCGTGCCGTGAACTCTGAGCTGCGATCAGCAGCAGCCGCTGAGATCACCTCCGCGCGTGATGCCGCGACCGCCGATGCAGATCGAGTCCTGGGTGACGCGGCCGAACACATGCTCTGGGCACAGAGCACCGTCCGATCTCTTCTGTCGACAGCCGAGATCGAGGCCGAACGGACCCGCTTGGCGGGCCACGGCCGGAACACTGCCCATCTCACGGCTCGCCGCCGACAGCTCCAGGACGTCATTTCCCGCGTCGCCCTCCGTGCGCGAACGGCAGTGGCCGAGGCGTCGGCCGACGCCGAGCGGCTGAGGGCGCAGGCGAATGCCGTTCTTGATGCGGCCGAACGAGACACCGCGGCCACCCGAGAGCAGGCTCGGGCGCATGCTGAGCGCGTCGTCGCGGAGGCTGACCTGACGGCACAGGCTCGGCTCGAACGCGGCCAGCGACGACTGGACGAGGCCGAGAGCGGGGCCCGGGTTCTGCGAGAACGGGCCGCCGCCGAGGTGGCTCGGCTGCAGACCGAAGCCCACGATCACCGACGGGCGGTCCGCGAAGACGCGACGGCCACCCTTGCCGCCGCCAGGGCGGACGCTGACGCCAGCCGGGCCGAAGCACGCGACCTGCTCATCCTGGCGCGCGCAGAGGTGGCAGTGCTGGCCCAGAGACGTGATGACATCACCGAACAGCTCGGTCACCTCTCCGGCGTCATCGAGGCCCTGGCCGTGTCAGAACAGCCGGAGGCTGTTGAAGAGACGCCCAAGCCTGATGTCGCGGCCGCGGCACAGGACGTCAACGGATCATCGTCCATCTCACAGAGCTCAATTCTCAGTCCATCCCTCACCACCGAAGCGACGACAGGAACCCCATGACCGACTCCAACGCCCACTTCCGCAGCGTCCTTCGCGGATACGACCCCGCTCAGGTGGACCAGCACGTGCACGAGCTGGCGCAGGCCGCCGCCGCCGCTCAGCAGGAGGCCGGCGAGCGCACCATCCAGGTCAGCAAGCTCGAGGCCGCCAGCGCCCAGCTCCAGGCCGAGCTCGAACGCCAGGCGCAACGGGCACGTGACGTCGCAGAGGCACAGTCGAAGGCTGCGGCACCGACCTACGCCGGCCTTGGCGAACGCATCGGCTCAATCCTGACGCTGGCCGACAAGGAAGCCGACGAGATGCGGACCCGCGCTCAGGCGGACGCCGCACATCACCACGCCCTCGCGGATGAGAGTGCCCTCGCCACCCGTCAGAAGGCCGACGACTATGCGACCGAGACTCGCAGCACCGTCGACTCCGAGGTCGCCCGGATCCTGGAGGAGGCCAAACGGCACGCTGACAGCCTCCTGGACGACGCGGACCGCCAGGCAATGGCGCGGTTGGAAGAGGCCGAGGCCGTGTATGAGCGTGCGCGTGCCAAGTCCGCAGCCGCAGCCGTCGACTTCGAGACCACTCTGGCCGCCCGACGCGAGACCTCAGCGTTGGAGCTCCTCGCCGAGATCTCCGCCGCCGAGCAGCAGCTGGCCGCTGTCCAGGCGCGGTCCGAGGAGATCCACAACGAGTCAGAGCGTGCCCAGCACGAGGCAGCGTCGAGGTCTGCCCAGCAGCTCGAGCAGGCGACGACGCAGGCCTTGACGCTGGTTGCGGAGGCCAAGACCAAGGCGGAGCGCATCCGCGGAGACTCCGAGCGCGAGCTCGCCGCAGCCACCCAGCGGCGCGACAGCATCAACGCCCAGCTCACCAACGTGCGCCAGATGCTGGCGACGCTTGGCGGCGTCGCGATCGTCGCCCCGATTGAGCTGCCCGACGTTTCTGCCGTCCAGCCCGAAGCCGCCGCCGAGGCCGAAGGGCAAGAGAGTCTGGCCGCCGCCGAGGCCGAGGGGCTGGCGACCGTCGCTGCCGACCAGGCCGACGGCCCGTCGACGAATGCTGGTGACGACACCGAGGCCGACGCGCTGACGGTCGAGGTGCCTGCGGGGGACGACACCCCGGACGCAGCGAAGGATGAGCAGCCGGACCACGGATCCTCCAAGTCGGGTCGCAAGACCGGCGCCCGACGCTGAGGGGTGGTCAGCCGACCAGGTGGGCGAACGGCGCGAGTTCGGCGACTAGAAACTCCGCCAGTGTCATCCGGCGTTGGCCGGTGAGGTGTTCGGTGGTGTGACTCGTCACCGACGCCTCGCTGGCACCGGTGACCGCAATGGTCATGACGGATCTTGCGCGGGGGCCTCGGTGTCGGGCGCCTCGCCGGTCAGGGTGTCGTGATGTCCCGGGCTCACGTCTTCGTCGTCCGGCACGTCAATCGTCGGGTCCTCGCTGCTCAGCAGAGCGTCCAGCAAAGGCCCCGCGAGCCGGCGGAAGGTACGCCCTGGGCGAGCGCGATCCAGCACGGCGACCTCGAGCTGGGTCACGGTCAGGTTGCGTGATGGTCCTCCGCTCGGATCCTGGCCCAGCAGCTCGACGGCAAGTGCCAGCGCCCCGCCGAGGTTCAAAGCAGGCCTCCACCGCTCTTTGAGACCCGTGGTGATGTGCTCACCGGTGCCGCCCATGGCGATGAAGCCCTGCTCGTCGGCAACCGAGCCGTCATAGGTCAGGCGGTAGATCTGGTCCTCATCGGGGGTGTCGCCGACCTCGGCGACCACGATCTCGACCTCATACGGCTTTGACTCCTGGGTGAATACCGTGCCCAGCGTCTGGGCATACGCGTTGGCCAGTCCCCGCGCCGTCACGTCCCTGCGGTCGTAGGAGTAGCCACGCAGATCGGCGTATCGGACACCGGCCACGCGCAGGTTCTCGAACTCGTTGTACTTGCCGACGGCGGCAAAAGCGATCCGGTCGTAGATCTCGGACACCTTGTGCAGAGCTCTGGACGGGTTGTCGGCAACGAACGCGATGCCGCGGTCATAGCCCAGGACCACGACCGAGCGACCTCGAGCGATCCCCTTGCGCGCGAAGTCCGCCCGGTCCTTCATCAGCTGTTCGGGCGAGACATAGAACGGCATGGTCATCGGGCACCTCCGGGGTTGCCGCGCCGGTCAGCCACGATCTGCTCGACGACTGCGGCCAGCTCGTCATCGCCAAGGAACCGCAGGCCCCCGACGTCGACCACAGCCAGAGTTGGCCAGATCCGACGACCGAGATCAGGACCGCCGGTAGCCGAGTCGTCGTCCGCGGCGTCATAGAGCGCCTCGACAGCCACCCTGATCGCTCCGGCCGAGTCCACGCCCGGTCGCCATAGCTTCTTCATCGCGCCACGGGCGAACAGCGAGCCTGATCCGACGCTGTGGTGGTCGTGCTCTTCGTAACACCCGCCGGTCACGTCATAGGAGAAGATCCGGCCGGACATGGCGTTGAGGTCGAAGCCGGCGAATAAGGGGACCACAGCCAAACCCTGCATGGCCATCGCCAGATTGGCACGGATCATCGATGCGAGGCGGTTGGCCTTGCCCTCCACCGAGAGCAGGGTGCCCTCGATCTTCTCGTAGTGCTCGAGCTCGACCTGGAACAGCTTCACCACTTCGATGGCAAGCCCCGCCGTACCGGCGATCCCCACAGCGGAGTACTCGTCAGCGCGAAACACCTTGTCCATATCGCGGTTGGCGATTAGGTTGCCCATCGTGGCGCGGCGGTCCCCTGCCATGACGACGCCACCGTCATAGGTGAGCGACACGATGGTGGTTCCGTGAGGCGCCTCAATGGTGGCGCCCACGGGCAGGGCACGGCCCGAGGGAAGCAGCTCCGGAGAGTGCGCGCTGATGAACTCCGTGAAGGACGAGGAGCCGGCGATCATGAAGGCCGCTGGCAGCCGCCCTGCGCCGCCGAACCCGAGGCTCACTGGCCACCCTTCTGGACGAAACCGCGGACGAACTCCTCTGCGTTGGCTTCCAGAACCTCATCGATCTCGTCCAGCACGCTGTCGATGTCGTCGTCGAGCGCCTCTTTGCGTGCTGTCGCCTCGGGCGTGGCCGCGGCAGGCGCGGGGGTCTCGTCCGGGGTCTCATCGCGACGCTGCGGTCGGCTCTTCTCCTGGCTTGGCATCTGTCCTCCAAGGCGATCATCGGGGCCGGCATCGGCCGGGCGTCCTTTGTCATCGGCAGCCTAGTCGGATCTCAGGTGTTGGCTGCAGCCAATTCCCGCAACAGGGTTGACGCATCCGGGCTGCGGTCGATCAGGTCGCCGATGCCCTCGCGGGTTCCACGCAAGGGTTCGAGCATGGGAACCCGCTGCAGAGCCGCCTGACCCGGCAGATCGAAGATGACCGAGTCCCAGGAGGCGGCAGCGATCTCACCGCCATACTTGTCCAGGCATCGACCCCGGAAGTAGGCGCGGGTGTCCTCGGGCGGGTTGGTCATTGCCGCCTCCACCGCTGCATCGTCGACCAACGACTCGATCCGGCCCCGCTGCAACAGACGGTGGAAAAGCCCTTTCTCGGGGCGGATGTCCGACCATTGGATGTCGATCGCCCTCAGCCGGTGATCCGACCACTCAAGCCCGTCCCTGTCCCGATATCCCTGGAGGAGAGTGAGCTTGGCGACCCAGTCGATCTCACGCGCGCACTCCATGGGATCGCGCTCGAGCCTGGTCAGCACGGAGGACCAGCGCGACATCACCTCGGCCGTGTCGTCGTCGATGGCACCGGCGGAACGCGACTGAAGATAGCAATCGGCCTGCTCGTAGTAGACCCACAACAGCTGGACCGCCGTCATCGTGCGTCCGTCGCGCAGCTCGACGAGCGTCTGCAGGCTGGGGTCGTGCGAGACAGCGTGCAGAGTGGACACCGGCTTGCGGACACTCAGGTCGACGTCGAGCGCCTGGTCCTCGATCATCGCCAGGACCAGGCTCGTGGTGCCCAGCTTGAGCAGACTCGCAACGTCGCACTGGTTCGCGTCGCCGATGATCACGTGGAGCCGGCGATAGAGATCGGCCACTGCATGAGGCTCGTCGCGCGTGTTGATGATGGGTCGCTTCAGGGTCGTCTCGAGGCCCACCTCCACCTCGAAGAAGTCCGACCGTTGAGCGATCTGGAACCCGTGTTGTGCCGAATCCTGGCCGATACCAACCCTGCCCGCGCCGCACATCACCTGTCGAGCCACAAAGAACGGGATCAGGTGGCGACAGATCTCAGAGAAGGGCGTCTGACGAGGCATCAGGTAGTTCTCGTGGGTGCCGTATGAAGCGCCCTTGCCATCGGTGTTGTTCTTGTAGAGGTTCACGCCCGCAGTCCCGGGCACCGCAGACAGGCGCCGGACCGACTCGAGCATGATCCGCTCCCCCGCCCGGTCCCAGCGCACGGCAGCCCGTGGTGAGGTCACCTCGGGCGAGCTGTACTCCGGATGCGCGTGGTCGACATACAGGCGGGCGCCGTTGGTCAGAACGACGTTTGCCAGCGTGGGGTCCTCTTCGTCGGTCAGCTGGGCGGCATCGGCAAGGTTTCGGGCCAGCTCGAAACCGCGCGCATCGCGCAGCGGCATCTCGTCCTCGTAGTCCCAGCTGGCCCGGCCGGCGCGCGCCCCCTGTGCCGTCGCGTAGGCGTTCACGACATGCCCGGACAGCAACATCGGGTTGGCCAACGGGTCACCAGGCACCGAGATGCCGTACTCCGTCTCGATCCCCATCACCCGGCGCACAGTCATGGCGTCAGCCTAGGCGAACCTTCACGATGGAGGCGGCATGATGGAGTGGTGAGAACTCAAACTGCCCGTACCACCAACCGGATGCCACTGCGTACCAGGGCTCTGGCCACGTACCTCGACCGGTTCGGCGGCGAGTCGATCGTGGGCATGGACCTCGACGGCATTCGCCGGAGCCGCGCCAAGGTGACCCCAGCGGTGCCCCCTTTCACGTGGATCACCGGACCGGTATTCAGGGACGTCAGACGCGAGGACTCACACTTCAGCGCGCGCGACGGGCATGAGGTGCCACTGCGCGCATACCGGCCGGCCACGTCACGCGAAGCGCTTCCCGTTGTCGCCTTCTTCCATGGCGGAGGGTGGGTTGTGGGCAACACCCGCCGGTACGACCCGCTGTGCACGTTCATCGCGCGAAGCGTCGGTGTCGTCGTGGTCAGCGTCGACTACCGCCTGGCTCCGGAGCACCGTGCACCGACGGCTGTGAACGACTGCGTCGACGCCGTCCGCTGGCTTGAGGAACACGCAAACTCGTTGGGCGGCAACGCTTCTCGGCTCGCGGTGTCCGGTGACAGTGCGGGTGGCAACCTCGCGGCGGTCGTGTGTCAGATTGTCCGGGACGAAGGCGGGCCCACCATCGCGCACCAGGCACTGCTCTATCCCGCCACCGACGCGACCATGAGCCAGCCGTCGATCGTGGAACACGCTCACGGGCCGATCCTCACCAAGGCCAAGAACGACGTGTTCCTCGACCACTACCTCGGTGCGAGCGGCCTCTCGGCCGCCGACCCTCTGGTCTCACCGCTGTGGGCCGCGAGCCATGCAGGGCTTCCGCCAGCTCTGGTTCAGACTGCGGATCTCGATCCGCTACGAGATGAGGGCGCGTTGTACGCCGAGCGGCTGGCCGCCGCCGGCGTCCCGGTGCGGTACACGAACTACGTCGGCGTGCCGCATGGGTTCGCGAGCTTCCCGGGAGCCACGGCCATCGGCCAGCAGCACCGTGCGGAGCTGGCGGGCGAGCTGAGTCGCCACCTGCGCCCCTGATGATCGTCCAGCTACGCCTGACCTGAGCGACCAAGGCGCCCCGGAGATACCGGACTACTAGAGGTACTGGCCCGTGTTGGCGACGTTGTCGATGGAGCGACCCGGCTCGGTGCCGTCCTTGCCGGTGATCAGGGTGCGGATGTAGACGATGCGCTCACCCTTCTTGCCCGAAATACGAGCCCAGTCATCAGGGTTGGTCGTGTTGGGCAGATCCTCGTTCTCCTTGAACTCGTCGACGCACGAGGCCAGGAGATGCTCAATCCGGATGCCCTTCTGAGCCGTCGTGAGGAAGTCCTTGATCGCCATCTTCTTGGCCCGATCGACGATGTTCTGGATCATTGCGCCAGAGTTGAAATCCTTGAAGTAGAGGACCTCCTTGTCGCCGTTTGCGTAGGTGACCTCGAGGAAACGGTTGGCCTCGATCTCGGAGTACATCCGATCGACCGCTGCCTCGATCATCGCCGCGACCGTGCGTTCCGGTGACCCGTCGTGCTCAGCCAGGTCGTGATCGTGCAGCGGCAGGCTCGCCAGGAGGTACTTGCTGAAGATGTCGCGGGCGCTCTCAGCATCGGGGCGCTCGATCTTGATCTTCACATCGAGCCGGCCAGGGCGCAGGATCGCCGGGTCGATCATGTCCTCGCGGTTTGACGCGCCGATGACGATGACGTTCTCAAGGCGCTCCACCCCGTCGATCTCGGAAAGCAACTGCGGCACGATCGTCGTCTCGACGTCGGAGGAGATGCCGGAGCCACGCGTGCGGAACAGAGCGTCCATCTCGTCGAAGAAGACGACCACAGGTGTGCCGTCCGAGGCCTTCTCGCGGGCACGCTGGAAGATCAGGCGGATGTGGCGCTCGGTCTCGCCCACGTACTTGTTGAGCAGCTCGGGGCCCTTGATGTTCAGGAAGAAGGACTTGCCAACCGGTTTGCCCTCCTTCGCCGCGATCTTCCGGGCCAGTGAGGCCGCAACAGCCTTGGCGATCAACGTCTTTCCGCAGCCGGGAGGGCCGTACAGCAGAACGCCCTTCGGGGGCTTCAGCTTGTGCTCCAGGAACAGGTCCGGGTAGAGGTACGGCAGCTCGACGGCGTCGCGGATCGCCTCGATCTGACCTGCCAGGCCGCCGATGTCTGAGTAGTCGATGTCCGGCACCTCTTCGAGGACCAGATCCTGAACCTCGGCTTTGGGAATGCGCTCGTAGACGAAACCCGAACGGGAGTCCAGCAGCAGGGCGTCGCCCACCCGGATCGGCTCTCCGTCGAGGCTCTCGGCCTTACGACAGACGCGTTCCTCGTCGGCGTGGGAAACCACCAGAACGCGGTCGTCGTCCAGGAGCTCCTTGAGCATGACGATCTCGCCGATGCGCTCGAAGCCACAGGCCGCCACCACGTTGAGCGCCTCGTTAAGCATGACCTCGCGCCCTGCGGACAGCTCGCTCGGATCGACCAGGGGCGAGACAGCGACCCGCATCTTGCGACCGCCGGTAAGGATGTCGACCGTGGCGTCGTCGTAGGACTCGAGGATCAGACCGTAGGCCGCGGGGGGCTGCGCCAACCTGTCGACCTCACTCTTGAGAGTGACGATCTGCTCGCGGGCCTCCTTCAGGGTCCGGACGAGGCGATCGTTCTGCGACGAGAGGGTTGTCAACGAGGTCTGCAGCTGCACGATCCGGTTCTCGAGGTCGAGCGAACGAGCGGGCGACCCCGCAAGGCGACGGCGCAGTGCAGCGACCTCCTTGGTCAAAGCGGCCTGTTGCCGTTCAGCCTCGGCAGGGGCGATTGCCTCCACCGGCTCGACCACCGGATTGTCCTTATGCTGCGGTGAGTTCTCGGACATGATCTGACCTCCTCGCTGACGCCTGTCGGCCTCACGAGTAGCCGACACAGTCGACCCTAACGCGACGTTCGGCTAAGTGGGGGAGGTCTCCGACACCGATCGCCTGACGCGTCGGATCTTCTTCTCGGACAACGGCCGCTCCCCCACGTCCTCAGGGGACCATTCACTCGTGTCGGTCTCAACGTCAGCGTCGTTCGACCCCTTGGCGGGCCGGCGTTTGCGGAGCGGAGGAGTGACCCCGGGGGCAAGCCGCCTGGTGGTGATCAGGAAGCCGGTGTGCCCGTGCATACGGTGTTCTGGGCGGACCGCGAGCCCCTCGAGGTGCCAGCCGCGGACCAACGACTCCCAGGCGGCGGGCTCGGTGAATCCCCCATGTTCGCGGGATGCTTCGGCGACCCGGGAGAGCTGGGTTGTGGTGGCGACGTAGCAGATGAGGACCCCACCAGGAGCCAGGGCGTCTGCGACGACGTCCAGACACTCCCACGGTGCCAGCATGTCCAGAACCACCCTGTCGATCGTGCCCGGCGCAATGACAAGGGGCAGGGTCTCGACCAGGTCACCGACGGTGACCTGCCACGCGGGGTGCGGGCCACCGAAGAAGCTCTCGACATTGCCCCGCGCGATGTCGGCGAAGTCCTCACGACGCTCGAAGGAGTGCAGGTGGCCCAGGTCACCCACGGCCCGAAGCAGGGACATGCTGAGCGCACCTGAACCGACACCGGCCTCGACCACCCGGGCGCCGGGGAAGATGTCAGCCATGATCACGATCTGGCCGGCGTCCTTGGGATAGACCACCGCCGCGCCGCGCGGCATCGACAGGACGTAGTCAGCGAGCAGAGGACGGACCGCGAGGTACTCGACGCCTGCAGTGTTCCTGGCCGTGGAGCCGTCAGGCGCGCCGATGAGGTCATCGTGGGCGAGCCGCCCGCGGTGGGTGTGGAACTCCTTGCCGGGCTCCAGGGTGATCGTGTGAAGTCGACCCTTGGGATCGGTCAGCTGAACTCGCTCGCCCTCGGCGAACGGCCCTCGACGCAGGTGGGCGCCGATCGCGCTGCGTGGCTCGTCCGCCGACTGACCGGGCGGCTGTTCACGAATCTGGTCCGGGTCTTCCGGCGTGCCCTCGCTCATGGCGCCAGAGTCTAGGTGCGGGGCCAGGCCCTCGTGACAGCGCGGCCTCGAGATCACCCACCAGGACGATGCCGCCGATCCGCCCGTCAGGACCACGAACCGGCACGGCGCCGATCCCGAGGCTTTGCATGGCCATCACCACGGGGGCGATCGACTGGTCCGGACCGGCCTGGACGACCCACCCGTCCGGCTGCTGACGCATCACGCTCGTGACCAGTACACCCCCAAGGGACTGCTCGGAGATGGCGCCAAGCGCCTCGTCGTCCACGAGCCCGATCGCGTTGCGCCGCTCGTCCTCGACGATGACGACAGTGCCGCCCGGCGAACTCGCGCGTAGGTATGCCGCCTGGGCGGCACTCGCGCGGTCAGGCAGGGTCTCGGCGGGGCGCCATACAGAGTCAATGCGGATGCCGGCCAGCAGGCGACTTCCGCGCCCTGCCCGGATCGCATTCGTGGCACCGACCCACATGAAGCTGCCGATGAAGAAGGCCCAGACCAGGCTGAACAGATCCGGAGGCTGGCCGTTCAGCAACGGCCACCCCACGAACGACACGACGACGAGGACGGTCACCGCCCGCCCGCACCAGCCGGCAGCGATGAGCCCGCTCTCGCGCTTGCCGGTGATCCGCCATACGAGGGAGTCGACGAGGAAACCGCCGTCCAGCGGAAGCCCGGGCAAGAGGTTGAACGCGGCGACAA